>JASHYF010000312.1 GCA_030043235.1 Solirubrobacteraceae bacterium
CTACGTGCCAGCGCTCGAATACGGCGTGTGCGTCGCCGCGAAGAAGGCCGCATACGCAAACAGCAGCTGCACGGAAGCCGCTGAAAGGAACGGACAGCCCTCGCACACCGGCGACTACGAATGGCACGCCGCGGGCGAATGCTATGCCATGAGGAAGGGCAAGTACACGGAATCGGGCTGTAGAACGCTCGCGGAGAGGAAAGGCAAGCCCGACCACAAGGGCTCCTACGAACTCTCGCCGACCCCGGAATACAAAGCCGAAAGCCGGGAAGTCAGGTGGCGGTTGGAACCAGCCCTCTTGCCCGAAATAACGTGCGCCTCGAGCGTCGCGGAGGGCGTCATCACCGGAGGAAAAACGGGCTTGGAGACAATCCAGTTCAAAGGCTGCGAAACAAGGGAAGGAGAGCAATGCGAGAACACCACGAACTCCGGCGAAATCGACACGTACCCGCTCGACACGGAACTGATCGAATCACCGGCCGGCAGAGTCTACGTAAAGCTCTTCGGCGGCAACACCAACCCGGAAGGAACGTTCAGCGCGGAATACGCGTGCCGAACCTTCGACTACTCCCGCACGTCAGGTTCGATAGCCGCGGAAATCAGTCCAATCAACATAATGACCAGGTCCGAGAGCACAAACATCGACTACGGGGTCGAACAGGCCCTAACCACTGAAACTGAATACGTGCCCTCCCCAGGGAGATCATGGTCCCTCCCAGTCCAAACCGAGGTCATCGCCGACAACACCAAATGGACCACGCCAACCCAAATAGAGGTACGCCACTAACATGACCTTGGAGGCTCCACCGCGCTCGAGTTCAGCTCGGGACCAGGGCCTCTCGAGTACAATGGGAAACAGTGTCCCAAGAACCCCACAGCCAACCGCAAGCCGGTTGGTGCTGGCGCCCGTGCCGGCGGGAGTGAGTTGCTCGGGCAAGAAGTTGAGCGCGGGGTGCAGGCGGCTGGCCTTCAAGTATGCGAGCGAAACGACCGCGAGCGGGGAAACGCTTGGGCGAATACGCCGGCCAGCTCGCGTCGGTCGTGTTCCGAAGGCCATGAAAACAAGAAGGGCAAGGCGAAGCTCGTGAAACGCACGCTCGCGCGGAGTATGCGTATGACGGGACGGGGGCGTCCGCGGGCGGAGTGGGACCCGCTGATAGCGCCGGCGTTGAAGACGCTCTACGCGTATAACTCCGAAGGGCATCTGATATGAGCTCGGTGACGCCGCCGGGCCGGGAAGGCGTAGGATGTGGCGTATGCCGCGCCGGACGGGGACCCGAGCACGGGCCGGCTCGCGAGCGTGAGCCGCTATGCGGGCGAACTGGAACAGACGGCGACGTGGACGATGCACTACGGGGTGCCGGTCACGGGCAGCGAAGCGCAGTGGATCACATCGTCTCTCAACTTGATTGCGAGTTAGTATGAATAGTTACCAGGCAGCATTGTTGAGCTCGATGAGCGGGGCCGGTGGCTGTGGGCGGGCTGCGGAGGAGCGCTCAGCGGGCATGGGGGATCGCTGCCGTCGTCTCGACGGGTGCCGTCACTCCATCGCCGCTCGCGCACGACAATCGCGATCTACTTCTTCGGGAGTACAATCGCGGCAATTGATACAGACTCGACACGGGTTTTCCCGGATGATCCTTCATCCTCGTACCGTGCGTCTGCTGCATAGCCAACCGTGCTCGTACCTCGCGGCACGGCCGTCACCGCTTGGAGGGGTACTTGTTTCCGTTCACCTCCAGAAGCTTCAACGGTTATTCTCGCAACCTGTTGCCGGTCACAAAAAAGTGCTAGCTGGACCTGTGTTGTTGTTCCGGGAGGTCCTTCGTCTTCGATATCCGCTAGGGCCGATAGAAAGACGTCCGCTGGTTCATCAGCTTCTAGCGTGCCTAGCGGCGTACCTTCGCGGAGGATAACCTGGCAGTCGCCTGACAGGGTGCCGTTCTTGCTCGGCGGACAGCTTGTTTGCGAGAGGTACAGGGGGTTGGTCTCGTCGAAGCCACGAATGAGCAGGGGGATACCGAGCGACTTTGCGGTTACAGCGTGCGAGCGGAGTTGGGCGGACCCGACGCTGTTGGGAGGTAGGGAAAGGGCCGCGTACGACGCGCCCCCGAGGCTGATAAATAGCGCTACTGTTGCGGCGACATCTGCGTAGCGTGGCCTACGGCACCGTGTTAGAAGGCGCATTTGCCAACTATAGCAGCATCTCGTAGGCGGATCGGTAGCGGGTCAGTTTGACGAGGACCAGTTTTCAACGGCTTGCTGGACATCGCCAGCTGCGTTGACGATTTGTCGGCCGGTCGTCACGCGGCCCTCGGGAAGCACTCCAGGTCGGCCATGACATGATCGAACCGCTCGAAAGCGTCGGGCATCGGGAAGTCGAAGCCCTGGTCCTCAACGAGCGGCGGGGAACCGCAGCCGCTTGACGGCGCCGCGTAGCTCGTGTGCGGTGACCTGTGTGTAGCGTTGGGTGGAGTCGAGGTGCTTGTGGCCGAGGAGCTCTTGGTCTGGCGTAGGTTGGCGCCCAGGAACTCCTGCAGCGTCTCCTCGCGGAGCCTGTAGTGACCTCCTGGCAGCCGGCCGTAGGAGAGGAGCCCGAGCGTGAGATAGCGTCGCAGCGTCCGCTCGCTCACGCCGAGGAAGGCGGCCGCCTGTGTGGTCGTAAGTGCCTGGCCGGCCGCGGGTCGGGTCCGGCTCATTGCGGCACTCCACGGCGAGCGGCGCTGGCGCTGGGTCGGCTAGTGGATTGTGAGGCGGCTGGCCCTTGAGGCCCCGGCCGCGATATATCACGGGATTGCATGGCAAACTCGATCGTTGGAGCGTCGTGGATCTGGTGTCTTTGACCCCAATGCCCCCGGACCGGCCAAGGAATTTGCGGAGCACGGTTCCGTCGTGCGGCGCGTGGCGAATCTGCGGTGCCCTTGCGGTACCGACGCCGTCCGTCAGAGAAGAAACCTTGGTTTTGCAGGCCATATCACGGATATTGGCCTAGCTTCCCAAGCTTGAGCTCGCGGGTTCGAGGCCCGTTCGCCGCTCTCCGGAAAGCCCCGCAAACGCGCAAACGCGGGGTGTTCGCGTTCAGGGCGCGCCCCTCCGTCGGCCGCTCGACCGCTCCCGAAATGCCAATAACTGCCGATTCAACGCGCCGTGTGCGCTCGCTGTACTGGTCCGACGTGCGGTGCATCGCGTGCAATGCTCGCCGTGCGGCAAGGCGACCAATGGAGTGCCCAGCTCGCGCACCTCGCGCCCCACCAGCGGCCGTCCCGGTCGCCTGCGTGCGTAGGTCCAGCCCCGCGCGACGAGCCGCCTGTGCGCTCGCAGGAGCGTCTCCGGCGTGACCGGGAACGCCCTGCCAGGACCCTGCTGGCACCGGTAGCATTGGCCAGACTCCCAGCGACAGTGGAAGGAAGGCCCACGTGGATCACTATCAGCTTTTCATCGACGGCGAGTTCGTTGACGCAGAGAGCGGCGCTACCTTCGAGTCGATCGACCCCGGCAACGAGAGCCCGATCGCGACTGTGGCACGTGCCGGCAAGCCCGAGGCCGAGGCGGCGATCGCCGCCGCTCGTCGTGCATTCGACAGAGGAGACTGGAGCGGGCTGACGCCCACCGCCAGGGCGGCGAGCATCTACGACTTCGCCGACATGATCGCCCAGCAAAGCATCCGCCTGGCTGTCACCGAGGCGATGGACTCCGGCCAGGTCATCGGTCTAGCGAAGTTCTGGGGACTCAACGGCTCGCAGCTCCTGCGCAACCTGGCCTATCACGCAGCTACCGCGTTTCCCTGGGAAGAGGAGATCCCCTATCCCGGCAACATCTTCGCGCCCGGCCGAGACTTCATCCGCCGTGAGCCGGTCGGCGTGTGCGTCGGGATCATCCCCTGGAACTTCCCCCTGAGCATGGCCTTCTGGAAGATCGGCCAGGCGATCATCATGGGCAACACGATCGTCCTCAAGCCGGCCTCCGTCACGCCGCTGAGCGCCACGATCATCGCCGAGGCGGCCAACGCTGCCGGCATCCCGCCCGGGGTCATCAACATCCTCAACGGCCCCGGGGCCGAGCTGGGCGAGGTCCTGTGCACGCATCCCGATGTGGACAAGGTCGCCTTCACGGGCAGCACCGCCGTGGGCCGAGAGATCATGCGCATGGCCTCCGGCACGGTCAAGAAGGTGACACTCGAGCTGGGCGGGAAGTCAGCCAACATCATCCTCGACGACGCCGACATCGACCTGGCCGTGGAGGGCGCCATCTTCGGCACCTTCTTCCACCAGGGCCAGGTGTGCGAGTCGGGCACCCGCGTGCTGGTCTCCTCGAAGATTCGCGACGAGTTCGTCGAAAAGATGGCCCGCCGCGCCGAGAGCCTGCGCGTCGGCTACCAGCTGGACCCTCGCAGCCATCTGGGGCCTCTGGTAAGCGGCGCTCAGCTTGAGACCGTCGATGGGTACGTCGCCCTGGGCAAGCAGGAGGGTGCCGAGCTGGTGACAGGCGGCGAGCGGATCGAGGTGGAGGGAATCGAGGGCGGCTTTTACTACGCGCCGACCATCTTCGCCGGCGTCGACAACAAGATGCGCATCGCCCAGGAGGAGATCTTCGGTCCCGTGGTCTGCCTGGAGGAGTTTGACAGCGACGAGGAGGCGGTGGCGATCGCCAACGACTCGATATACGGCTTGGCGGGAGGAGTGTTCTCCAGCAGCACGGCGCGTGCCGAGCGTATGGCGCGGGAGATCCGCACCGGGACGGTGTGGATCAACAACTTCCATATCTTCGGCGACTTCGCCCCCTTCGGCGGCTACAAGCAGTCCGGGGTGGGTCGCGAGCTGGGCGCCAGTGGACTGGCCGAGTACACGCAGATCAAGCGCATCCACGTCAACTCATTTGCGTCGCGCGAGAGCAACTTCACCTGGAAACTGTTCTCCGATGATCCCAAGGTCGCTTTCGGTCAGTACATCGCCCCTACGAACGTGATCTCGGGTCACGGCAGCCTGGCGGCCATTTACAAGGAAGTCGTCAGACTGGGGTGTCGCCGGGCGCTCATACTGACCGATCCCGGGGTCGCGCGCACCGGGCTGATCGACCTCGTGCACGATGCGCTGGTGGACTTCGCGGCCGGTGCGTATGACGAGATCCCGCCTGACTCGGACTTCGCGGCTGTGGACGCGGCCGTGGCGAGGGCACGGGAGCTGAAGGCAGACTGCATAGTCAGCGTTGGCGGCGGGAGCGTCATCGACACCGGCAAGGCCGTCGCGGTGACCCTCAAGAACGGCGGAACCGCGAACGATCACGTGGCGCTGATGCGGCTCACGGAGCCGCAGACGCCACACATTGCGCTCCCGACCACTGCCGGCACCGGAAGCGAGGTCACCAACGTCGCGGTCATCACCAGCCCCAAGGCCGGCCGCAAGGTATACATCGTCGACCCCTACATCATCCCAAACACAGCGATCCTGGATCCGCGCTTCACGATCACGCTGCCGCCGGCGCTAACCGCCGGCACGGCCATGGATGCTCTGACCCACGCGATCGAGGCGCTCACCAGCACCCTCGCGCAGCCGATCTGCGACGGTCTGGCGCTGCAGGCGATTCGACTCGTCAGGCAGAACCTGCCGCTCGTGATCGCTGATGGCAGCAACGAGCGGGCTCGCTTGAACATGGCGATCGGCGCCACCCTGGCGGGCCAGGCATTCACGGTGGCGCAGGTCGGGCTGGCGCACTCCATGTCGCACACGATGGGTGTGCTCAACCACGTGCACCACGGCACCGCGTGCGGGATCGTGCTGCCGAAGGTTATGCGCTTCAACGTCGATCACGCGAGTGCCAAGCTGGCCATGGCCGCCGAGGCTCTCGGGGTGAATACCGCCGACCTGAGCGAACACGACGCAGCACTGGCAGCCGCTGACGAGATCGAGTCACTGATGCATGCGGTGGGCCATCCCACCCGACTCCGCGACATCGGCGTGCTGGACGGCGACTTCCGAATGGCCGCTCTCCATGCGGCCACGGACACGCCGACACTCTTCAACGCCCGTCCGGTTGCAGGTCTCGACGAAGTCGTTGCGCTGTTCGAGGAGGCTTACTAAGCCTTGATCCACCGATTGGGGTGGCGGCGGGAGGGGGTTTTCCGTCCGGCGGGCTGTCTTAAGCAGGGCTTGCGTGGCGGCGGTCCCGTGCGCGACCACCAGCACTCGGGTGGGTGCCTCGGAGGACGCCATGATCGGAGCTCCCTTCTTGTGGTTGCCGTGATGATCCCGCTCGGGGAGCGCGGCGGGTGGGCCGGCATGCGCGCCACCGCGCGCGCTACACAGGCTCGAGCACAGCAGGGGCGCCGGCGCCGTCCGGCTCGCGCGATCGCGCGATCATGCTCACGAGCGCGCCGACGACCGCCGGGTCGAACTGCGAGCCGGCGTGCTCTTGCAGCTCGGCGAGCGCCGTCGCCGCCGGCATCGCCCGGCGGTACGGGCGGTTGGTCGTCATCGCGTTGAACGCGTCGCAGCAGGAGATGATGCGCGCTGCCAGCGGGATGTCGTGGCCGCGCAGGCCGTCGGGGTAGCCGCCGCCGTCCCAGCGCTCGTGATGGCAGCGCACGATGTGACCGACGTTGCCCATGAAGCCGCCGACGCGCTCGAGCATCCGCTGGCCCTCCACGGTGTGCGTCTTGATGATCTCCCACTCGCGCGGGTCGAGCTTGCCGGGCTTGTTGACGATCTCCTTGGGCACGGCGATCTTGCCGATGTCGTGCAGCAGCGCTCCGAACTCGACCGCGCGCTGCTCCTCCACGCCGAGCCCCAGCTCGCGCGCGAGGTCGAGCGCGAGGCGAACGACGTCCTTGCAGTGCGCGCCCGTGTACGTGTCGTCGGCCTCGACCACGTCGCCGAGCAGCAGCGCGGTGCCGCGATAGGCGTCGTTCAGCTCGATCAGCTGCTCGAGGCGCGCGCGACGCTCTTTGGAGAAGAACTTGAGCACGCCGAACAGAGGGAGGATCAACAGCACCGCCCACGGGCGTCCGACGCTCGCGATCGCCGCGGCCAGGCCGAGCGGCGCGAGCGCGAGGTCGATCAGGCACACCTCGCGCACCTCCACCGCCAGCTCGCGCAGCGACACCGCCTTGCGAACGCGCTCGCGTACGGCGTTCACCGAGAAATCGACGGTGAATTGAGCGGCCAGCGCGAGCGCCAGCACCCCCCAGTCGGCGTCCGGGCGGCTGTCGTGCGCGAGCGCCAGCACCAGCGCCGGCCCGATCGCAAACCAGCTGTTGCCGGGAACGACGAGCAGCCGGCTGAGCGGCACGCGTCCGGCGGCGATCGCGGGCGCGATCGCCAGCGCCAGCGACAGCGCCACCAGCAGTGGAACGAGCCTGACCGGCAGCGCGAACAGCATCGGCACGAACAGCGCCTGCGTGGGAAGGGTGAATCCCGCACCCACGTCAAAGCGGACGTGACAGGTCGCCGCGAGCGCCGCGACGTACAGCGCGGCGACCGGCAGCGACAGCGTGGGCCCCGAGTCACCGCCTGCGATCGCCAGCGCGAGCGCCGCCGCGAGGAAGCCGGCGCCGAGGAGAATCGCGCTGCGCCGCTCGGCGTCGGCCACACGCTGCTCGCGCCCGGCGAACGACGCGCGCAGGCGTTCCGATTCGGTGAACGTGTGGGCAGACATGCGCCTCTATCTGCGCGTATCGTCACGAACGCCCTGCGAAGCAAGGGATCTGCGTAGAACCCCCGCACTTGACCGCGGAAAATCAATTACTCGGAATCTGAGAGCCTTCGGCGCATGGTTCACTCCAACAAGCGTCCGCCCGGCTTGCCGTGGGGCGCGGAGCCCTGCATGCTGCTCGGCGACCGACACCACGACTGAAAAGGGCAAACCCACCGCGAGGTGGGGACGCAAAGCGAGAGGTCTCGCGCACGAGATAGCTCAGCCGCCAGCACAACGCATGGAGGCTCCCAATGTTCTCGTCGCCCGCACTTGCCGCCCTCTCCCGAATCCGGCACCCGTATCGACGCCGCACGTCCCTCATCGCGGCGCTCGCCCTCGCCGCGCTGCTGTCCGGCGCTGTCTTCGCCGGCTCGGCGCAGGCGGCGCTGGTCAGCACAGGCGCGTGCAACGAAGCCGCGCTCTCCCAGCCGTTCCTGCCCTGGGGCGATTCGAACACGTACGAGCTCGTGCCCGGCGGCGACTTCGAAGGCTCGCTCACGGGGTGGACGCTCAGCGGCGGCGCCGACGTCGTCGCGGGCGGCGAGCCCTACGACGTGACCGGCTCTCCCAGCAACGACTCGCTGGAGCTGCCCGCAGGCGCCTCCGCACAGTCGCCGTACACCTGCGTGAACGCCTCCTATCCGATCTTCCGCTTCTTCGCTCGCAACGAAGGGCTCGCGTCCACCGTGGTCGTGCAGGTCGTCACCAAGACCGCGCTCGGGCCGGTGGCGCTTCCGCTCGGCACCGTCGCGCTCAGCGGCGAATGGGAGCCCACGCTGCCGATGCTCACCGGCTCGGCCGTCACCGGCGCGCTCTCCGGCGGCACCGCCGAAGTGGCGCTGCGCTTCACCGCGCTCACCGGCAGCTCTCGCATCGACGACGTGTTCGTCGATCCGCGCATGGTCTGAGGCGCGTGCGACCAGGCCCCGTCTTCCACGGTTCGGCGTGACCGCGGAAGATCGGGCCGCAGCGGCCGCCCGCAGGGGAGGGAGCCGGTGGGCTATGCGGTGTAGGAGACCGGCGCGGGCGGGTCTTCGCGGCTGTCGTTCACCAGTTCCAGCAGCTGCTGTGCGGTCGTGCCGCCGAGCACGCGCAGGCGGTGCAGGCGGTAGGGGTCGTCGCTCGGATGCGCCCACCCTGGGACCACGGTCGTGGAGCCGATGAAGCCGGCCGCCTTCACCGCCGCTTCCACCGCCGGGTCGTACTGGCCGGAGGGGTAGCAGAACCAGTCGACCGGCACGTGGTAGCGGCGCTGGAGCATCGCGCGCGCGACCGCCACCTGGTAGTGCAGCTGTTCGGCGTCCAGGGTGATCAAGGCGGCGTGGCTGATCCCCTGCGTGTCGAGCTCCCAGCCCGCGGCCAGAAGACCTTCGATCTGGCTCTGGCTGAGGCCGCCCTGCGAGGGCGGCAGGCCTGTGAGCTGGAGGTTCTCGTCGCCCACCCATCCCAGCCGGCGCAGCACGGGCAGCGCCTGCGTGTACTGCGAGTTGTAGCCGTTGTCGAAGCTGATCACCACCGGTTTGCCCGCCCCCAGCGGCACGCCGCGGCGCCAGTATTCCTCGACCTCGTCCAGCGTCACCGCGTGCCAGCCCGCGTCCTTCAGCGCCTGCATCTGTTCGGCGAACTCCGCCGGTTCCACGTACAGGCCGGGATACGGGGCGCCCGCCGGCGGCGCGGCGATCACGTGGTACATGAGGATGGGGATGGGCTCCGTGCCGGGTGGGCCGCCGCTCGCGCTCGCCGTCGACGCCACGCCGCCGCCCCGCCCGCTGCCGGGTGCGCCTGCGGGCGCCCGGTG
>JASHYF010000313.1 GCA_030043235.1 Solirubrobacteraceae bacterium
GATCACGGGCGCGCGGTCGGGATGCTTGAAGTGACGATGGCTCCCCCGCTCACGAACCTGGCGCCAGCCATGGGCTTCGAGGATCGAGATCACTTCGTGGACCTTCTTTGCCACGTTTCCTCTCTCCGACCCCGCCG
This sequence comes from Solirubrobacteraceae bacterium, assembly GCA_030043235.1. GTDB lineage: Bacteria > Actinomycetota > Thermoleophilia > Solirubrobacterales > Solirubrobacteraceae > Palsa-744. The sequence goes on from JASHYF010000313.1 coordinate 138, forward strand.
GATGGGCGGGACAGAGATGCCTCTGAGGAGGTATGGCCCCCGTAGCTGGATATCCACCTGAGCATGGCCCAGGCCTGGGTCTACATCCTGCGCTGCGCCGACGGCTCGCTCTACACCGGCTGGAGCACCGACGTGCAGCGACGGCTGGAGCAGCACAGGGCGGGCGCCGCGAGCCGCTACACCGCCAGCCGCCTGCCGGTCGAGCTCGCGCTCGCGCTGCCCCTGGCGGACCGCAGCGCCGCGCGGCGCGAGGAGGCGCGCATCAAGCGGCTCGATCGCGCCGCCAAGCTCGCGCTGATCGCCGGCGCGCGCCGGTCCGCCGAGGATCGCCGAGCGCACGCCGCTCCTCGATGATCGCCGGGCGCGCGCCGGTTTAGGGCATGATGGGGGCATGGCCTCACGACCCCCTTCCCGCAGCGTCAAGATCTCCGAGGACGAGCGCGGCGGGTGGTCCTCCGATCGTCCCCGCCGCGACAGCGGTCCTGCGCGCCCGGCGGACCTCACGGTGCACTGCCGCGTGCTCGCGCCCGCCGACCGGCTGCGCTACTCGCCGGGGAGCCTGCTGGTCGTGGTGTGCGGCTCGCGCGCCGAGCGCGACCGTTTCCTCGATCGGCTGATCGAGGATCGTGCCAGCCTGCTGTCGCTCGACAAGGTGCGCGCGCTGCTCGCCGGGCGTGTGGCCGAGCAGGAGCTCGACGCGCGCGCCGAGGAGCTCCTGCGCGCGGCCGCGTCCAAGCGCATGGACGCCCGCGAGACGGTCGTGCTCGCGGCCGACGGGCTGGACGCGGGCGAGCGCGAGTCGTTCGTGCGCATGGCCGCCGCGCGGGGGCGCCCGCGCCACCTGATACTGCTCGAGGCCGCGCGCGAGCACGTGGCCGAGGAGGATCACGCGGCGCTCAACGACCTGCGCCGCGCGCTCGACGGCGGCGAGCTCGGCGGCGAGGGCTTCCAGACGGCCCTGCGCCTGGGCGGCGGCTCGGCCGCAGAGGTCAAGCGGATCCTCTTCCGCCCGCCCCCGCGCGAAGCGTCCTGACGCCGCCAAGAGCGCCGGCGTCCCGCGAAGCGTCGTGACGCCGCGAGGCGTCCTACCGAAGCGTTGCAAACGTTCAGTTGCGCCCGCGCGCAGCCGATATCCGAGTTGTGCAAAGCTCACTTCCCGCTGCCCGGGGACGGGCGGTCGTCGATCTCCACACAACCCCCCCGATCTCCGCCAGCGGCGCCAGCCGCTCGACCATCTCCGGCGGCGCCTGATGCCATGCCCGCGCTGGCGATCGACACCGGCAGCCTGCGATCCGCACTGAGCGGCGCCGGGGAGGCGCGGGGCCGCGGCGCGCGGCGTTCGTGGTGGCTGTACCTCGCGGCCGGTGCGCTGCTGAGCGGCGCCTACACGTTCGCGCACGCCTTCGGGGTCAGCTGGCTGGGGAGCGGGCTCGTGTTCAACCTCATCGGCGGCTCGAGCGTCGCCGCGCTGATCGTCGGCGCCCACGCCAACTCCGGCGGGCGGGGGGACGGTCGCGCTGGCGGGCGGGCGGCCTGGTACCTGCTCGCCGCCGGGCAGGGCCTGTTCGTGGCGAGCGACGTCATCTCCTACAACTACCAGCGCCTGTTCGGCGTCGGCCTGCCGTTTCCCTCGATCGCCGATCCCCTCCACCTGGCCTTCTATCCGTTCCTCGTGGCGGGCATGCTGCTGCTCGTGCGCGAACGCGGCGAGCGCCGCGATCGCTCGGCCCTGATCGACGCGCTGATCGTCACGCTCGCGCTCGCCACGCTGCTGTGGGTGTATCTGATCGCGCCTTTCTACGGCCAGCAGGCGCTCTCGCGGCTGACCAGGCTCACCTCCGTCGCCTACCCGACCATGGACATCCTCGTGCTCGGGGTGGTCGCGCGCGTCGCCGCCGGCAGCCACCGTCGCGAGCCCGCCTTCGCCTTCCTGCTGTCCGCCGCGGTGGTGCTGCTGCTCAGCGACGCCCTGTACGGATGGAAGCTCGTGGGCGGCGGCGGGGGAACCGGCCTGGTCATGCACGCCGGCTGGGCCACCTACTACGTGCTGCTCGGCGCCGCCGCGCTGCATCCCTCCATGCGCCAGCTGTCGAGCCCCGGCCCCGAGGCGGACGGGCGCCTCACGCGCGCGCGCCTCGCGCTGCTGACGTGTGCGAGCCTCACCGTGCCGCTGCTGATCGTGCTGCGCGACGCGCTGCACGAGACGCTCGAGGTGTACGTGCTCGTCGGCTCCTCCGCGGTCATGTTCGCGCTCGTGCTCCTGCGCATGGCGGGCATCGTCGCCCGCAACGAGGAGCTCGCCCTGCAGATGGTCGCGCTGACCGAGCAGAGCGCGCAGGCGGAGCTCGAGCACCAGGCCTTTCACGACACGCTCACGGGGCTGCCCAACCGCGCGCTGTTTCGCAACCGCGTCACGCACGCGCTCGCCGCCCAGCGCCGCGAGGGCCTGCCGGTGGCCGTGCTGATCCTCGACGTGGACGACTTCAAGCACGTCAACGACGGCCTCGGCCCGGGGGCGGGAGACATGGTGCTGCGCGAGCTCGCGCGCAGGCTGGAGGACTGCATGCGTCCCGTCGACACCGCCGCGCGCCTCGGCGGCGATGAGTTCGCGGTGCTCGTCCACGACACCGAGAACGAGCTGCAGGCCGTGGAGATCGCCCAGCGCATGATGGACGCGCTGCGCGCCCCGGTCGCGCTCGCCGGGCCGCGCAAGGGGCAGAGCCGCGAGGTCGCGGTCTCCACCAGCGTGGGCATCGCCTTCAGCGACTCCGGCCCGCTGCCCGACGCCGACGCCGAGGAGCTGCTGCGCAACGCCGACGTCGCCATGCACCGCGCGAAGGACAGCGGCAAGAACCACTACCAGATCTTCCAGCCGGAGATGCACGCGAAGGCGCTCGCGCGACTGGAGCTCAAGGCCGGCCTGCAGCGCGCCCTCGACGACGGCGAGTTCACCCTGCGCTACCAGCCGATCATGGACCTCGCGCGGGGCGACATGGCGGGGATGGAGGCGCTCATGCGCTGGGAGCACCCCGAGCGCGGCACCGTCGCGCCGCTGGAGTTCGTGCCGCTGCTCGAGGACACGGGCATGATCGTGCCCGTCGGCCGCCACATCCTGCGCGAGGCGTGCGCCTGGGCCGTGCACATGCAGAGCGTCTGCCCGCGCGTGCCCGCGCTGTCGATGGCCGTCAACGTGTCAGCCCGCCAGCTGCAGCGCCCCGAGCTCATCGACGAGGTGCGCGCCGCCCTGCAGGACACCGGCATCGAGCCCGCCAGCCTCACGCTCGAGCTGACGGAGAGCGTGATGGTGCAGGACATGGAGCTCAGCCTGCTGCGGTTGAAGGCGCTGCGCGCGCTCGGCGTGAAGCTCGCGATCGACGACTTCGGCACCGGCTACTCCTCGCTCAACTACATCCGCCGGCTGCCCGTCGACATCCTCAAGATCGATCGCTCGTTCCTCGCGGATCCCAATCCCGAGGTCGCCGAGCTGACCGCCGCGATCGTGCAGCTGGCGCGCATCTTCAAGCTCAAGGCCGTCGCCGAGGGTATCGAGAACAGCGTGCAGCTCGAGCGCCTGAGGCGCATCAAATGCGACTTCGGCCAGGGCTTTCACTTCGCGCGACCGCTCCCCGCACAGGAGATCCTCGCGATGGGCAGCGAACAGCCGAGCGTGCGTGCGCTCGCGCCGCAGGTGCGCGGGGCGGCTGCGCACGGCTAGCGTCGCTCGCCCGCCACGCCGCTGTTGAGGATCGAGCGGCACTTGACCACCGCGAGCGTGTAGGGCTTGCCCCGGTAGGCGCCCTTGTAGTCGAAGACGGGGCCTTTGTCGGAGAGGTTCGGTTCGGGCATGTCCTTGATGCCGTCCTCGCGCATGCACGCGGCGAAGCTCGTGAGCAGCTGCTTCTCGGTGGGCAGCTCGCGGGGATTGAAGTCCACGTGGCTGCAGCCCTGCAGAGTGGTCTCGAACTGCGCGCGCGTGACGCCGTGGGGCAGCGTCAGGCCGCCGTGCTGGGGCGGCAGCCTGATGCCGTGCGCTTCCAGGCACGCCACCAGCGGCAGCAGCGCCCGCTTCGGTCTGGGCCTGCTCGCTTTCACGCTCGGCGCCGTGGCGGTCGTGCTGGTGGTGGGGATGGTGGTGTCGGCGCTCGTTTTGGCGGCGGTGCTCGCGTTGCTGGCGGTCGAGCTCGTCGAGCTGCCGCCGCACGCGGCCAGCGCAAGGCCTGCGAGCGCGACGGGCGCGAGCGCGAGCGCGCCGCGTGGGAGTCTGATCTGCATGTGACGCATCGGCTTCCTCGTGTGGGTGTCGGTCGAAAGCGCGCCTACCCTCGCGGCGCCGCTCAAGTCGTGTACTGTAGCCGGCGCGCGCGTCAACCGGCGATCGCCGGCTCGCCTGTCCCCATGAGGGGGTCCTCTTCTTCCTGCGCGCCGGCCGGCGGCTCCTCGTCGCCGAGCTCGGGGCCGGCGCCGCCGGCGGCATCGAACAGCGAGGGGTCGCGCGCGGAGCCGCGGATGAGATCGTCGGGGGAGCCGTTCGGCGAGAGGCGCCCCTGGCGCGTGCCGAAGTAGATCGCCTGCGGGTGGTGGGCGACGAGCGCGAGCGTCGACTGCTCGGGCTCCGGCGCGTAGCCGTCTGTGATGCGCATGCCGATCTGCTCGAGGCCGAGCAGCTTCTCCACCTTCACGTGCTCTGACTGCTCGGGCACGGCGGGGTAGCCCCACGAGTAGCGCCGGCCCTGTGCGGCCTCGATGTCGAGCATCTGGCGCGCGACGAAGTGCAGCCACTCGGCCAGTCCCTCGGCGGTCTGCACGCCGAGGCCGTGCACGAACAGCTGCTCGGCGAACTCGCCTTCGGACTCGAGCTTGGCCATCAGCTCGGTCACCTGTGAGCCCACGGTGACCGCCTGCACCGCGATCACGTCGAGCTCCGCCGGAGGCCGGGCGGGCGGGGTTCCAATCCCGGACCCGGGTGGGTGGGTTCGAGTCGCCGGGCGGAAGAAGTCGGCCAGGCACAGGCGGTCTCCGGCGGGCTGGCGCGGGCACACGAAGCGCGTGAGCTCCGCGGCGGCCGGGTCCGGCGTCTCGCCCTGGCCGGGCGGCGACAGCACGACGATCTCGTTGCCGAGCGCGTAGCACGGGAAGAACCCGAGCAGCGCGCGGGGGTGCAGATAGTCCTGCTCGCGCCACATGCGCTGGAGGCGCGGGCGGAAGTCCTCGCGCAGCAGCGTCTGCCACGCCTCGCCTTTGACGCCCCGCCCGCCCCAGTGCAGCTTGAACAGCACGTGCGTGTCGAGGTGGCGGTAGACCTCGTCCATGTCCACCTCGATCTCGCGCACGCCCCAGAACGGCGGCGTGGGGATGGGGAGGTCGGTGCGCACGGCCGAGCGCACGGAGTCGTCAGACAGGTCCGGCCCCTCAGCCGGTTCATCGCCCTTCGCGCGGAACTCGCGCGCGCCGGCGTGCAGCTTGCCCACGAGCGCCTCGCGCGCGTCCGCGTCGATCAGCTGGTCCATCACGGCGAGGCCCTCGAAGGCGTCCTTGCAGTAGAACACCCCCGGCTCGTACACCTCCTCGGAGTCCCTGCCGCCGGGGTACAGCGCGCGGTAGCCGAACGCGCGGTTGATCGCCGCGCCGCCGATCAGCACCGGGTAGGAGAGGCCCTTGGCGTGCAGCTCGGCGATGCACGCGGGCATCTGCTTGGAGGTGGAGACGAGCAGCGCAGAGAGGCCGATGGCGGTGGCGTCGTGCTCCTGCGCGGCGTCCACGATCGTCTGGACCGGCACCTGCTTGCCCAGGTCCACGACCGTGTAGCCGTTGTTGGTGAGGATCGTGTTCACCAGCGACTTGCCGATGTCGTGCACGTCGCCGAACACCGTCGCGAGCACGACCGTGCCCTTGGTGTAGCCCTCGATCTTGTCGAGATATCTCTCCAGCTGGGCGACCGCGCGCTTCATCACCTCCGCCGACTGCAGCACGAACGGCAGGATCAGCTCGCCCGCGCCGAATTTGTCGCCGACCTCCTTCATCGCGGGGAGGAGCACGTCGTTGAGGGTGGGCACGGCGCCGATCTTCTCCACGCTGCGATCGATCCACTCCTCCACGCCGTCTCGACGGCGTCTCAATATATGAAAATTGAGGGCCTCCTCCGGCTCCATGCCCTCGGTCGGGCCGGAGGATCCGGTCCCACCCGGGCGGGTGGGGTCCGATTCCTCGCCCTTGGACTCGAAGTGCGCGATGAAGCGCTCGAGCGCGTCCTCGCGGCGGTCGAACACGAGGTCGTCGGCCAGCTCGCGCTCGGCCTCGGGAATCTCCGCGTAGGGGGTGATGTGGTTGGGGTTGACCATCGCCAGGTCCAGGCCCGCGTGCACGCAGTGGTGCAGGAACACCGAGTTGAGCACCGCGCGCGCGCCGGGGGAGACGCCGAAGGACACGTTCGATACCCCCAGCGAGGTCTTCACATCGGGTATCTCGGCCTTGATGCGGCGGATGCCCTCGATCGTCTCGATCGCCGACGGCCGCAACTCCTCGTCCCCCGTTATCAAAACGAATGTGAGGCAGTCGAAGATCAGCAGCTGCGGATCCAGGCCGTGCTCGGAGCAGCACAGCTCGTGGATGCGCTTGGCGATCTCCAGCTTGCGCTCGGCGGTTTTGGCCATCCCCAGCTCGTCGATCGTGAGCGCGATCAGCGCCGCCCCGTGGGCGAGCGCGAGCGGCACCACGCGGTCGAGCTTCGCGCGCCCGGCCTCGAGGTTCACCGAGTTCACGATCGCCCGCCCGGGAATCTGCTCGAGCGCGCGCTCGATCACCTCCGGCTCGGTCGAGTCCACCTGGATCGGCGCCGGCTGGGTGAGCGAGACCTTCTTCACCAGGAGGCGCATCTGCTCGTCCTCGTCGGTGCGCTCGGTCAGCGCGACGCACACGTCGAGCACGTGCGCGCCGCCGGTCACCTGGTCCTCGGCGATCTGCACGAGGCCGTCGTAGTCCTCGGCGAGCAGCAGCTCCTTGGCCCTGCGCGAGCCCTGCGAGTTGACGCGCTCGCCCACCATCGTCGGCGCCGGCTCCTGCGCGAGCGGGGTGGCGGCGATCATCGAAGATAGATGGGCCGGCCTGGGGGCCGGCCTCGGTTGCACGGCGCGGCGGCTCCCGCCGGCGCCGTCCCCGGCGTCCCCGGCGCCCGAGACCCGTCGCGCGATCGCGGCGATATGCGCGGGCGTGGTCCCGCAGCAGCCGCCGACGATCCCCACGCCGTAGCGCTCCACGAACTCCTTCAGGCTGTCGGCCAGCGGCTCGGGCTCCTCCGGGAAGATCGTCTCGCCGTCTGGGCCCTGCAGCGGCAGCCCGGCGTTGGGGATGCACGCGACCGGTACGGGGCAGTGTTCGCCGAGGAAGCGGATCGCGTCGCGCATGTCCTCCGGCCCGGTCGAGCAGTTCAGCCCGATCACGTCCACCTCCAGCGCCTCCAGCGTGGTGAGCACCGCCGAGACGTCCGTGCCCAGCAGCATCTTGCCGCCGTTGGGCAGCAGCGACACGGAGGTGTGGATCGGCAG
>JASHYF010000314.1 GCA_030043235.1 Solirubrobacteraceae bacterium
GCGCAGCTGCCGGCGCCGGTGCTGGGGAAGACGATCAACGTCGAGTTCGTGAGTGGGAAGGTGTTCATCGCGTTGCCGCCCGGGACCGCGGCTGTGGCGCGCGTGTTGCAGCGTGGTCTCGCCTCGCCGCTGGCGGCGTTTGCGAGTTTGAGCAAGGGTCTGCATTTCATTCCGTTGACGGAAGCGCGTCAGGTGCCGGTGGGGTCGGTGCTGGAAACGACGCATGGGGTGGTGGCGATCGAGTCGGCGACGTCGAAGGCGGGCAAGCTGCAGGAAGGGGATTTCAGCGCTGGCGTCTTCAAGATGCTGCAGAACCGCAAGCTGAAGGGGCTCACGGAACTGAGGATCATCGACAACTTCAGCGCGCGTCAGGTGTGTGCGTCGATCGGCAAGAGGGCATCGATGGGGGCGTTCGCGGCGGGGCACGTGAGCAGCAAGGCGCTGGGGCGCTTGAACGCGAGCGCGCACGGGAAATTCACGACGCGGGGGCAGTACAGCGCGGCGACGGTGCGGGGGACGCAGTGGAGCGTGGCCAACCGGTGCGACGGGACGTTCACGTACGTCAAGCGCGGCGTGGTGTCCGTGCGCGATTTCGTCACGCGCAAGACGATCACCCTGTTCACCGGCCAGTCCTACCTCGCCAGACCATAGAGCGGCTCACGGGAGCCTGGTTGCAGCCGGCCGTCCTTGCCGGTCTCTGCGGTGTTGACAGCGAGCGACCCAACCTCTACCGTCCCTCGCTCGGGATGGCTAACGGGGCGCCCCTGGCAGGAGGTCGAGGCGGAGTGAGGCCTGCAGGCAAGAGAAGGCTGGCGCTGACGATGATCGTCGCGGTCGCGCTGATGCTGGCCTGGCTGGCCGCGTCGGCCCAGGCGGCGACCTACACGGTCGGGACCACCGAAGATCTCACGGGTACGTGCAAGGAACCGGCTGCCGGCAAGTGCTCGCTGCGCCAGCTGATCGAATACGAGGACAAACTCGCCAAGGCGCCCGAACCGGCTGACGTGATCATGGTCCCCAAGGGCGAATACAAGCTGTTGGGCGGCGAACTCGTGATCACGCGGTCGCTGTCGATCGAGGGTGCGGGAGCCCGCAGCACCCACGTCGAGATCTCGACTCAGGGAAAAGCGGGCCGGGTGTTCGCCGTGCGGTCCCCCGACGGCGGCAGCGTACCGTCGGTAAGCATCTCGGGGCTCGAGATCTCGGGCGGCACCGCGGGCGAAAGCAACGGCTACTTCGGCGGCGATGTCTACAGCTCGGGCAACCTGGTGCTCGACGAAGACTGGATCACCGAGGGCATCGCGTCCTCCGGCGGCGGCGTGTCCAACGATACGGGCACGATGAACGTCGTGCGCTCGCTCGTGTCGGACAACCACGCGAGCACCGGCGGCGGGGACTCGGGTGGGATTCAAGACCACGGTTCGGCTGTATGCAAAGACGACGGGTGCGAACCCGGCAAGAAGGGGGTCCTCGTCGTGGAAGACTCGACGGTGGCCGACAACGACGCGCGGCTGGGCGGCGGCATCTTCAGCTGGAGCGAAGAAGGGGTCGAAGACGGCAACGAAGTCGAGGTGATCGACTCCACGATCGATGAAAACAGAGCGCAGAACGAGACCGGCGGCGCGGAGCGCGAACCGGGCGGCGGGGGGCTGCTGGCGAGCGACGGGACGATCCGTGTGGCGGGCTCGATCGTCAGCTACAACTACAAGATCGTCGACGAAGAGTACGAGACCTCCAACTGCGCCACCTCGGGCTCAGGATCGATCGCCTCGCTTGGCTACAACCTCGAGACCGGCAGCGAATGTCCCTTCACGGCGACCGGGGATCTCGAGAACACCGGCCCTGAATTCAGCTCAGCTGAACCCCAGAACAACGGCGGGGAAACCAACACGCTTGCACCGGAACCGACGAGCCCGGCGGTAGACGCGATCCCGACGAGCTTCTCCTACTGCAGGGGCACCGATCAGCGCGGCATATCCCGTCCACAGGGCACCGTCTGCGACATCGGCGCCGTCGAACTCGTGCCGCTCACGATAAATGCTACCAAGGGTAAGAAATTCACCGCCCAGCTGGCCACGGCGCACTGCTCCATCTCCGGTACGCCGACGATCGAATGGGGCGACGGAAAGAAATCGAACGCAACGGTGAAAGAATTCAGCATCGAAGGCAGCCACACCTACGAAGAAGTCGGCATCTACAACGGCACGGTGAGCTGGGAAGACGACTGCGGCATCCACAAGTCGCACTTCAAGGTGCTGGTGGCCGGTCCGCCGGTGGTCTCGGAAGTGAAATCGAGCGGGGTGGCGGAAACGACGGCGAAGGTCGAATTCGAGCTCAACCCGGCTAACTCGGAAACTACATACGAAGTCGAATACGGGCTGACGGAAAGCTATGGGCAGAAGTCGGCGGCGGCGAAACTGTCCGGGAGCGCTGGGCCTACGCATGAGACGGTTGCGCTGTCGGGGTTGAAAGCTGATACTACGTATCACTACCGGGTGGTCGCTACGAACGAAGCGGCGCCGAGCGGTGTGCACAGCGAAGATCACACGTTCGCGACGGCGAAGCCGCCGGAAGAACCAGCGCCGGGGCCGCCGATCGTGTCGAATGTGCATGTCGTCTCGGTGACTGCGACGAGTGCGACGGTCGGCTTCACGATCAATCCCAACGGGTCCGAAACTACGTATGTCATCGACTACGGGCCGACGACGGCATACGGGCAAGAGACCGAACGGGTGGACATCGGCGCGACGCCCGGAGAACAGAGCCTGA
>JASHYF010000315.1 GCA_030043235.1 Solirubrobacteraceae bacterium
TTGCCGGTCCCGTGGGGCTGGCCGCGGCGAGCATGCGCATCCCGCTGGTGCTCATCGAGGCGGACAGCCATCTGGGGCTGACCAACCGCCTGCTCGCGCCGTTTGCGCGGCGGGTGTGCCTCGCCTTCCCCCTGCCCGCGCGGGAGGGGCCGCGCTACCGGGTGACCGGGCGCCCGATCCCGCCGCCCGCGCACGACCGGTCGCGCGCGCGGGGGCGCTTCGGGATCGAGCCGGGGGAGACGTGCGTGCTCGTGTTCGGCGGCTCGCTGGGGGCGCGCTCGATCAACCTCGCGGCCCTCGATGCGTTCGCGGATGCGCCTTTCCACGTGCTGCACGTGTGCGGCGTGCGCGATCACGCACAGCTGCGCGCCCGCGCCCTCCCGGCGAGCTACGACCTGCGCGAGTATCTCGACCTGGCTGAGTTCGCCGACGCGCTCGCCGCCGCCGACCTCGTCGTCTCGCGCGCAGGCGGCTCGCTGTTCGAGATCGCCGCGCACGGGCTGCCGGCGATCCTCGTGCCATACCCGCACGCGTCGGCCGACCATCAGGGCGCGAACGCGCGCTGGATGTCCCGCGCGGGCGCGGCGGTCACGATCCCCGACAGGGAGTTGAACGCGATGCGCCTGCGCACGCAGGTGCAAGAGCTGCTGTGCGACCGCGAGCGGCTGGCCGCGATGGCGCGCGCCTCGGCGAGCCTTGCGCGCCCGCGGGCCGCGGAAGAGGTGGCCGAGGAGCTCCTGTCGGCCGCGAGCACGCGGCCGGAGGCCGCCGCGAGATGAGCGCCCGCGAGCGTGCGGCTGCGATCGGGCCGAGCGGCTCACGGCGTTCGCCGGCACGGAGCGAGCCGTCGGATATGCCCTGGCGCGGGCGGCGCATGCACTTCGTGGGGGTGGGCGGCGCGGGCATGAGCGGCTACGCGCGCGCCGCGCACGCGCTGGGGGCCGAGGTCAGCGGCTCCGACAGGGCCGTCTCGCCCTACACCGAGCGTCTGGCCGCCGATGGCGTGCTGCGCGCGCACATCGGCCACAGCGCGGAGAATCTCCCGGCGCCCGACGCGCTGGAGCTCGTGTACTCCTCGGCGGTGGCCGAGGACAACGTCGAGCGCCGCACCGCGCGTGAGCGCGGCGTCCGGGAGCGCCCGCGCGCGGAGCTGCTGGCCGAGCTCACGAGCCTGAGGCGCACGATCGCGGTGGCTGGCACGCACGGCAAGACCACCACCGCGTCGATGCTCGCGCACGCGCTGCGCGGCGCGGGGCTCGACCCGGGCTGGCTCGTGGGCGCGCCGATCGGCGGCGGCCTGGCCAACGCGCACTGGGGCGCCGGCGAGTGGCTGGTGGTCGAGGCCGACGAGTCGGACCGCTCGATGCTCAGCGTCAGCCTCGAGGTGGCGGTGCTGACGAACGTGGAGCTCGACCACCACGCGACGTTCGCCTCGCTGGCCGAGCTGCGCGACGCGTTCCGCGAGTTCCTCGCGCGCGCGAGGCGCGCGATCGTCGTGTGGGACCGGCCGGAGCTGCTCGCGCTGCTCCCGCCGCCGGGCGGCGTGGAGGTCGTTCCTTACGGTCTCGAGGCGGTCCCTGACGAGGCTGGCCCTGGCCAGGCGCTCGCCGGCCAGGCTGGCTCAGATCAGCCTGGCCGCCTGGCGCTGCTCGCGGGCGGCTCGCGCTTCGACTGGCGCGGGCACGAGGTGCGGCTGGAAGTTCCGGGGGAGCACAACGCCCTCGACGCGGCGGGCGCGCTGGAGGCGGCGCGGCTGGCCGGCGCGGACGTCGTGCTGGCGATCGACGCGCTGCGGGACTTTCGCGGCGCGGGGCGTCGCTTCCAGCGCCTCGGGCTCTCCGCGAACGGCGCGCAGGTGTTCGAGGACTACGCCCACCATCCGACCGAGATCGCCGCCACCCTGGCCGGCGCGCGCACCCTGCCCCACGAGCGCCTGGTCGCGGTGTTCCAACCGCACCTGTACTCGCGCACGAAGCTGCTCTCGCGCGAGTTCGGTATCGCGATGGCGCACGCGGACGCGATCGCGATACTCGACGTGTACCCCGCGCGGGAGCGCGCCGAGGACAATCCCGGCGTGAGCGCCCTGCTCGTCGCGGAGGCCGCAGCCGACGCGGCCGCGGGGCGCCCGGTGTACTGGCTGCCCACGTTCGCCGACGCCGAGCCCGTCCTGCGGGAGCTGCTGCGGGAGGGCGACGTGTGCGTCGTGATGGGTGCCGGCGACGTCGACCGGCTCGCAAGGAAGCTGGTGGCCTCGTGAAGACGATCGTGAGGCTCCGCTCGTGACCGCGGCGCCGAGCCGGCCGGCGAGCGTGCGGGCCAACTACGCGCTTGCACGGCTCACGACCGTCAAGACGGGCGGACCGGCGGAGTTCTTCGCACGCGCAGGCAGCGAGGAGGAGCTGATGGAACTGCTGGCATGGGCTCACGCCGGCTCCCTGGAGGTCAACGTCGTGGGATCCGGATCCAACCTGCTCGTCGCCGATGCGGGCGTGCGCGGCCTCGTGCTCAAGTTGGATCGTGAGCTCGCGGCGATCGCGCGCGAGGGTGCGCGCATCGTGTGCGGCGGAGGCGCGCGCCTGCCGGCGGTGGCCAGCGCTGCCGCTCGCGCCGGCCTTGCGGGGATCGAGTTCGGCGTGAACATCCCGGGCACGGTCGGAGGCGCGGTGCGGATGAACGCGAACGCGTACGGCGGCGAGCTCGAGCGGGTGCTCGAGTGGGTGGAGATCGCGACGGCGACAGGCGTCGAGCGTCGTGGCGCGCGCGAGCTCGGCTTTGGCTACCGTCGCTCCAATCTCACGCCCGCGGAGATCGTCGCGCGTGCGTCGCTGTCGCTCGTCCCCGCGAGCGTCGAGCGGGTGAAGGCGAGCCTCGCGGAGATGCGCCGTCGCCGTCACGAGGCACAGCCGCAGGGCATCAAGACGTTCGGCTCCACGTTCAAGAACCCCGATGACCGATCGGAGATCGGCCAGCGTGCGGGTGGGCGCAGCGCCGGGCTGCTGCTGTCCGAGACCGGGTGCAACGGCCTCGCGCTCGGCGGCGCGCGCTTCGCGCCCAAGCACGCCAACTTCATCGAGAACACCGGCGCGGCCACCACCGCGGATGTGGTCGCCGTGATGGCCGAGGGTCGCCGGCGCGTGCTCGAGCGTTTCGGCGTGACGCTCGAGCCGGAGGTGCAGACGCTCGGCGAGGTGCGCTTCCCCTGGTGAGCGCTCAGGGCCGGCCGCAAGTCGGCCGAATGATCGCCATCGAATCGTCGTACCTGGTCATTATACTGGCCATATGCCCAGACAAGTGACCGCAACTGATGCCAAGGCGACGATTCTCCGCCTGCTGGACGACGCTGCTGCCGGCGAGGAGATCGAGATCACCCGGCACGGCCGTCCGGTCGCGCGCCTCGTGCCGGCATTCGGCGCTCGCTCATTGAAAGGATCATTCGAAGGAGTAGCTATGACCGCTGGCGAGGAGGAGCAACTGTTCTCGACCGGCGCGCCCTGGAACGCGTCGTGAGCCGGGCCGTCCTGCTCGATAGCCACGTCGTTCACTGGTGGTCAGCTGAGCCACAGCGAGTGAGCAAACCCGCACGCGAAGCTCTCGACGGCGCACAGGAGCTCGTGGTGGCAGCCATCTCCTGGTTCGAGCTCGCGTGGCTAGCCAGGCACGAGCGCATCACCGTCAACATCCCAATCCGATCATGGCTGGACGGGCTCGCCATTCAGTTGCGGACAATCGGAGTGACTCCGGCGATCGCCGACACCGCCGTTGCGCTGCCCTCGTCGTTTCCGGGCGATCCCGCCGACCGGCTGATCTACGCGACCGCCATCGAGCATGATTTGCCGCTCGTCACAAAGGATCGTGCGATGCTCGATCACGCTCACCCGCGCTCGCTGGCGGTTTGGTAGCAAGCGAGCAGCTGTGTAGAGAGCGGGAGCGACGGGGATGGACGCGCTCTGGACAACTCATCGAGATTCGGGCGTAGCGGTTCGGGCGACTGCACCGACTGTCGTCGATCGTGCCACGACCGCCAAGGAGCAGCTCTTGAGAGAAGCGCCCGACTGGAGCGAGCACGATGCAGAAGTCGCCCTACGGGCCGTCCAGCGCGGACATTCAGGCGGCGACACAGACGGGTGGGGCGCCCTCTCCGAGATACATGATGTGGCGGTCCGAGACACCATGCGGAGACTCGTCGAGGAGGATCATGGAGCTGGCCACGAGCCCTGGTAGGACGTACGCGGCAACGTTGTAATGGGCGGCGCATTGTAGACCGCACTGGCGATGACGCGCCCCCGACTATCATCGAGAGTGCCATGACCGCGAAGGAAAAGCTGCTCGAGCGCGCCCCCGACTTCACCGAGGCCGAGGCGACGGCGGCGCTGCGAGTTGTCGAAGCTCAGGCCGAACTCGCCCGCTACCTCTACGAGGAGGCGAAGCTCTCCAGCGAGGCGTTGGATGAGCGTGAGCGCGCGTGGGCCGAGGCCAACGCGCGCGAGGCGATCCGCGAAGAGTCTTGGTAGGCCGCGGCGCGGTCTTCTGGCTCGAGCTCGAGCTTGAAGGCCGGCGGCCGGTGTGTGTCCTTACACGCGATGCCGCAATCTCTGCGCTCGCAAATGTCGTCGTCGCCTTGGTCACGACACGCGTGCGCGAGCTTCCGAGCGAGGTGCCGCTGGGCCCAGAGGACGGACTCCCGCAGCCGTGCGTCATCAGCCTCGACAACCTACGGACCGTACCCAAGGCGCAGCTCGTCGAACCGATCACGACGCTCGGCCCCGAAAAGCTCGCTGCGCTCTGCAGGGCCCTACGCAGCGCCACGGACTGCTGAGAAGCGCGGCGCACGCGAACGGGCGTACCACCGCACAGAGCGGAGCACATGGGCGGCGATGAGGGGGTCCGGGGCGAGAACGAAGGCACGCGTGAGCGACCCGCTTCAAACCCGCTCCTGACACCGAGGGGGAAGGCCCTCAGCACACACAAAGCGGAGGTGTAAGCGGGAGCGACGGGGGTCGGGTCCGGTCTTTACACATCGAGGAATCGAGATCCGATGACGTCCGCACGGGATGGCAGGATTTTCGGCCGATACCATGAGATCCGTGGCGAGCAAGCAGACCAACGGCAGACCCGAGCGTCTCAGCCCCGAGAGGCTGGCTGAACTGACGCATCCGCCTAAGTACAAAACCGTTGAAGAGCGGCGCGCGGCGCTCAAGGCGGCTACCGAGGGACTTCGCTTCAAGGTCCGTGTAACTCGGGACATGTACCGCCCGCGATAAGCCATGACACCCATGGGCAGGCGCCAGCCGGCCACTCGCGGCGTGTTCGCGATTGAGCAGGAAGAGCTTCTGCTGCCCGATCCGATCGCCCTCGACACCAGCTTTGTGGTCGAGGCCCTCGTCGCCACCCAGCCACTCCACGGTGTATGCAGCCCTTGCCTCGCCCACATCTTCGAGAGCGGCGTATCCGTCGCAACCAGTGAGCTGCTTCGCGTCGAGCTGGCCGAGGCCGTCTTCGCAAACGCGCTCAAGGAGCGCTGGGGACGACAATGGCGACGCCACCGAACCGACGGGCGATCGCGTGCGCGGGCCGGCCGTCTTCTGGACCAAACCGAGGTCCGGTACGAGAAGATGCTCGCAAGCCTGACGCACATCTCGATTCCGCTCGGCGACATAACGACCGCCGCGACAACCTTCATGAGGGAGTATGGGCTCGCGTCCTACGACGCGGCGCATGCGGCGAGCGCGATCGCCGCTGGTGCCGAGGCGATCGTGACCATCGACACCGGGTTCGCGCTCCTGCCCGCATCGCTGCTCACGATCTACACCGACCGCTCACGCCTCGCCTCTTGTCGCGCCAAGCGACCGCACTGAAAAACCCCCCTTTACAGTGCTCTTCCCCCAGGTGGTGCACACGAACATGCTCGCTGAGCGTGTCCGTGGCGATCTCGGCGACGTGCCGATGATGCGTGAGGAAGCTCTTCGACCACGTCTGGCGGGATGGCGGCCTGATCGTCGCCGTCTCGCCGCGCAAACCGAAGTCGAACGATCAGCACCAGGCGGGTCAGCCGAACAGACATGCCGGCTCGCCTGTCACGGCAGACACGCGTCGGCCGCTTATCTGTCAGGCTTCGGGCCGGAAGGGACCAAGTTCAGGAAAATGATCAAGTTCATACACAGCGGCGACTGGCACCTCGGGATGCGGGCCCACTTCCTGCCAGACGAGGCGAGGGTCCGGTTCGCCCAGGACCGCTTCGACGCTGTCCAACGCATCGCCGAGATCGCGTGCGAGGAACAGTGCGACTTTGTCGTGGCAGCGGGCGATGTCTTCGATTCCAACCACGTCGATCGACAGGTGATCGCGAAGACGATCGACGCGCTCTCGGCATTCACGATCCCGGTCTACCTTCTCCCTGGCAACCACGACCCGCTGGATCCGTCCTCGGTCTACCGCACGCCCGACTGGGTCGATCACGTGCCGGTGAACGTCACGCTGCTCGAGCACCCGACCGCGATCCCCGTTCCGGGCGCCGAGGGCGTAGAGGTCATCGGATCCCCCTGGCACACCAAGCACCAGCTCGGCGACCCACTCAAGGCCGGCTACGAAGCCGACTCCGTCTCCGGAGGGGCCCTGCGGGTGATCGTGGGCCACGGGATCGTCGATGAGTTCAGCCCGGACGCCGACGATCCGTCGCTGATTGGCGCCGAGATGATGAGGGAGGCGATCCGTGATGGCAGGGCCCACTACGTGGCGCTCGGCGATCGCCATTCGGTCACGGAGATTGCTGGGGCTGACGGTCGCGGCTTCTATGCGGGTACGCCTGTGTCCACCGACTACGGCGAGCTCGAGCCCAACAAAGTGCTCGTCGTCACGCTCGACGCCGGAGGCTCGTCTGTCGATCGCCACACGGTCGGAAGGTGGGTGTTCGAGCGGCCGTCACGGGATCTGACGAGCGAGGCGGATGTCGAGGCGCTCGCCCAGTGGCTCGAGGCCGTGCCGTCGAAGCAGACGACGGTGGTCAAGCTCGCGCTGAGAGGCACCCTCAACCTTGCCGCCAGCGCGAAGCTCGAGGAGATCCTCGAGCGCAACGGACTCACGTTCGCGTCACTGAACACCTGGGAGCGCCACACCGATCTCGTCGTGGCTCCCGACGACGCTGATCTGGAGGAGCTCACGATCTCCGGGTACGTGCGCGAGGGGCTCAGGGAACTGCGTGACCAGGCGGCCACACCGGGCGATGACGCCATAGTGGCGCGGGATGCGCTGAACCTCCTCTACAGGCTCGCGCGGTGAGGATCCACCGGATATCCCTAAAGGACTTCCGCGGCCTCGAGGCCGTCGAGGTCGAGTTCAACACCGACGGCATAACGATCGTCGAGGGCCGAAACGAGATCGGCAAGACCTCGATCGCCGATGCGTTCATGCTCCTGCTGGACCAGAAGGACTCGGCGAACACGAAACAGGTCAGCCGTCCAGCCGATCGGCCGAGATGTCGGACCTTTCGTCGAGGCCGAACTGACCGTCGGTCCCTATCGCCTGGCCTATCGCAAGGTCTGGATCAAAGGGCGGATGACCGAGCTCGACATCGCAGCCCCCACCCGGGAGCAGCTCACCGGCGAGGCTGCACACAACCGCATGGTCGAGATACTCGACGCCGAGACTGATCCCACGCTGTTCCGGGCGCTCCGCTACGAGCAGGGTGTAGCGATCAATCAAGCCGCCTTCGCCGACGCACCGAGCCTTGCCGCGGCGCTCGACGCGGCGGCTGGAGGCAGTGACTCCGCAGTCGGGCCCGGATCCGATGTCCTGCTCGGGAAGGTCGAGCGGGAGCGTTCGCGCTACTTCACAGACAAAGGCGCCGTCACCAAATCGCGAAAAGATGGGGCCACCAGGCTCGAGAAGCTCCGCGAGGAGGTAGCCGCGGCGCAGGACCGGATCCGTAAGCTCGACGAGACGGCCGAGCGTCAGCGAATGATCGAGATCGAACTACTCGATCTCAACGCGCAGACACCAGGCCTGGATGAGCAAGTCGCACAACAGCGGCAGGTCGTCGAGGCAGTCGAGAGCATGGAGCACCGACTCGAGGTCGCCCGGTACGCAAACGAGCAAGCCGAGGCCGCGCTGCGAGAGACGGAGGGCGCGAGAGACAGGCGCCAAGGTATGATCGGGACTGCGGCCGACACGGCCGAGGCGCTCGCCAACCTCGAGTCAGACGTGGCTAAGGCAGAGCCCGGGCTCAGGGAGGCGAAGGACGCCGTTACCGAGGCCGAGCGGATTCACAACGAAACCAGCGCCACGCTGCTGGCGGCGGAACAGGAGGCCGACCGCCAGAGGCAGACAGTCGCCTTCTTCACCACCCAGCTCGAACGTAATCAGTTCCGGGAGCGCCAAGAGCGGGTCACGGCGGCGGACGAATCGATCGAGTCTGCGGAGCAGTTTCTCGCCGGCTGCAGCCTCGACGACGACCTCCTCGACGAGATCGACCGTACCGCTGGGCAACTCGCCGTGGCGCAGGGCCGCGCCGAGACCGGCATGCCGCATGTTTCGGTCGAAGCGCTCCAGTCCATAAGCGTGACCATCAACGGCGATACGCGAGACGCCTCTCCCGGAACCACCATCGAGCAACCCGTGCCGGATGAGGTCCAGATCACGATCGGTGAGGTCGCCCGCGTCACCGTCTCACCCCCTGAGACCGCCGGAGATGCCGCGGAAGCGCTGCTGCTCGCAGAGCGAGGCCTCGCAGAACTGCTGAAGTCGGGCGGGGTGACATCCCAGAAGGAGGCCCACGATGTCGCCCGCGAGCGCTCCCGTCAGGAGACCGAGCGCAACGCCGCGGTGCAGCGCCGGCAGGACGCGCTGTTCGACCTCGAGCCGGCTGAGCTGGCCGCCAAATTGGGGCGAGCGGAGGAGCGTCTCGCGGCTCTCGAAAGCGAGCAGGACTCATCCGCGACTGCCGCAGGCTCCTTCGACGAGGCACGCCTTCTAGCCGAGAACGCGGACGCCAAGGCGCGTGACGCCCGCACACTGAATGGCAGACAACAGACGGCGCTGGAAGCGGCGCGGGCGGCAGTGGGCGTGCTCGAGGAACGGGCGATCGAACAGCGCACCCGCCTTGAGGGTGCCCGCACGGCGGCGGCCGAGTCGGCTCGCGCCCTCGAGGTGGATAGGCGGGCCTCGCCAGATGCGGATGTCGAGAGGGCCGTGGAGGAAGCGCGGGTTCAGGCCGCCGGGACTCTCGAGGAGCTGACGGTGGCTGAGGAGAAGCTTGCCGAGAGTGACCCCGAGACCGCACGTGCACTGCTCGAGAACGCCGAAAAGTTGCAGTCGGGCATAGGCGAGAGAATCCGAGGCCTCGAGATAGAGAGCGCGGAGACGCGGAAGCATCTGGAGCTTGAGGGGCACGAAGGGCTTGCCGACCGCCTGGCTGACGCCTCCGCGAGCCTCGAGGACCTTCAACGCGACGTCGATTCCGAAGACAGGCGCGCCGCCGCAGTGGAGCGCCTGCACCGAGTGTTGAGCGAGCGGCGCGAGGTCGCCCAGCGGACGTACGTGGGCCCGTTTAGCGAGAAGGTGAACGCCTACGCCAGGATCCTCTATGGGGTCGATGTCCACGTTGACGTCGATCATCAGAAGCTCGAGATCGTCAGCCGGACCCTGAACGGGACACTGGTGCCCTTCGAGTGGCTGTCGGGTGGCGCAAGGGAGCAACTGGCGGTGATCGCGAGGCTGGCTTGCGGAGCGCTCGTCAGCCCGCCCGCCACCGACGGCGAGCCAGGAGGCGTGCCGGTCCTCATCGACGACGCGCTCGGCTACTCCGATCCTGACCGCCTAGTAGCGAAGCTGGGCGCCGCCCTTGGGCTCGCAGGCAGGGACTGCCAGGTGATTGTGCTCACATGCGAGCCCGGTCGCTATCGCGGAATTGGCGGGGCGAAGGTCGTCTCGCTAGGCTGACCCACGGACAGGAGGCATGTGCACGCATCAGGCAGCCTGATTCCGCCAGTGCTGAGCGAGCTCCCGAGGTAGGCTGACCCGGTGTTGTGGCGTCGGAAGCAAGCGGGTCCAAGATCTGTCCCGGGGGCCAGCACCGATGGCCCATGCCACGACGACCGTACCTTGGAACCTGACGTTGGCCACAGCGCCGAGCCGGCGTCGATCGAACATGCAGATGATGCCGCCACGATTGCGCGGGTCAGAGTCAGAACGCGCAGGGAGGCTATCGGCGACGGCCGAGTGGCCACGTCGAGGCCGATCTTCCTGTCGGGGGTGCCAACGCCCAACACGGGACTGGCGCGCGATATGCGTGCCGACCTTCAGTTTGGGCGTACGCTCGGGGCCGGCGGATTCGTAGCCCTCGACTTCGAGACCGCCACAAGCTCACGAGCAAGCGCCTGCGCGGTCGCCGTCGCAGCCGCTAAAGACGGCAACGTCACGGAGGTGAGCCGCTGGCTAATCCGACCGCCTGGTAATGAGTACGACGGCTTCAACGTCTCGATCCACGGGATCAGGCCGGACATGACAGCCGACAGCCCATCGATGGCGGAGGTGTGGCCGGAGGTCTTCAGCACTGTCGAAGGGCGTCCCGTGGTCGCCCACTACGCGGCGTTCGACATGAGCGTCCTCCGCCATTCGCTCGCGGCGGGGGGCCACGACTGGCCCGAGTTGACCTACTACTGCACTCGCAACCTTGCTCGACGCGCATGGCCGGGCAAGCTCTCCTACCGGCTCCCGGACCTAGCCTATGAATGTGGCCTGAGGTTTGAACATCACGAGCCGGGGTCCGATGCTGCGACAGCGGCAGAACTTGCGATCGCCTTCTGTGGCGTTGCGGGACAACCCAATCTCCGGGAGG
>JASHYF010000316.1 GCA_030043235.1 Solirubrobacteraceae bacterium
CCGAGGGCAGCCCGCGTCCCGCCCGCGGCGCATCCGAGGGCAGCCCGCGTCCCGCCCGCGGCGCATCCGAGGGCAGCCCGCGTCCCCTCCACGGCGCATCCGATGACAACGCGCGTCCCGCCCGCGGCGAGACCTACAACCCCGGCCCGCCCACGCGTCCGCGCCAGGCGGCCAGCGTGATCCTGCTGCGCGAAGGCTCGCAAGGGCTCGAGGTGCTGCTCGTCAGGCGCACCCCGCGGGCGCGCTTCATGGGCGGCGTGTGGGTGTTTCCAGGCGGCGGCGTCGACGCGCGAGAGGGCGAGGACGAGGCCGCGCATCGCATCGCCGCGATCCGCGAGCTGCGCGAGGAGGCTGGCATCACGCTCGAGGACACCGGCGCGCTGGTGGCGTTCTCGCGCTGGATCACGCCCGCCGAGGTGCAGATCCGCTTCGACACACGCTTCTTCCTGGCCGTGCTGCCGCCTGGTCAAGAGCCGCGGATCGACGGCCAGGAGTGCGTGGATCTCGGCTGGTTTGGCCCGCGCGCGGCGCTCGAGGCGCACGCAAGCGGCGAGATCGAGCTGGTCTTCCCCACGATCAAGCACCTCGAGCAGCTCGCCGACTTCGCCTCCGTCGAGTCGCTCGTCGCCTACGCCCGCGCCCGCAAGGTGCAGCCGGTGCAGCCGCGCGTGTTGCTCGAGGGCGAGGTCGCCCGCGTCGTTCTGCCGGGTGAGCCGGGGTACTGAGAATCGTCCAGGACGGCGCTGGCGCGCCGGCTGGGCTACTGAGAATCGTCCAGGACGGCGCTGCGCGCCGGCTGGACTGGGGATCAGCCGCGCTGCTGCGCGTCGATCACGTGCGTGACGGCGTTGATCAGCGCCAGGTGGGTGAACGCCTGCGGATAGTTGCCGAGATGGCGGCCCGATGATGCCTCCAGCTCCTCGCCATATAGACCCATCGGCGAGGCATAGGAGATCAGGCGCTCGCACAGATGTTCGGCGTCACGGTGTTCGCCGATCTCCGACAGCGCGGATACGAGCCAGAAGGAGCAGATCAGGAACGTGCCCTCCTCGCCATGCAGGCCGTCGTCGGTCTCCTCCGTGCGGTAGCGCAGCACCAGACCACCGTCGGTGAGCTCGTCGCGAATGGCGGTGACGGTGGCGCGCACACGCTCGTCGTCCGGCGGCAGGAAGCGCACCAGCGGCACGAGCAGGTTCGAAGCATCGAGCGCATCCGTTTCGTAGTGCTGGCGAAAGACGCCGCGCTTGTCCACCCCGTGCTCGAGGATGTCGGCGTGGATCTCGTCTGCCAGCTGCTGCCACCTCTCGGCGTGCTCCTGCTCGCCGCGCCGTTCGGCCAGACGCGCACCGCGATCCATCGCCACCCAGCACATCAGCTTTGAGGACACGTAGTGGCGCGGCTCCCCGCGCGCCTCCCAGATCCCCTGGTCGGGCTGCTTCCACACGGCCGCCGCGCACTGGACCTGGTCGGTGAGCACCGGCCACAGCCGCTCGGGTATGTGGTCGCGCTGCTTGGAGTGCAGGTACACGGAGTCGAGCACCGCACCGAACACGTCGTTCTGGCGCTGGTTGTAGGCGCCGTTGCCGATGCGCACCGGGCGCGCGCCCTCGTAGCCCTTGAGATGATCGAGCGTCGACTCGGTGAGATCCTTCTGGCCCTTGATCCCGTACATGATCTGCAGCGAGCCGTCCTCGTTGCGCTGCATGTCGGCCACGTACTGGACGAAGTCGTCGGCCTCCCAGTCGAGCCCAAGCGCGTGCAGCCCCCACAGCGCGAAGGTCGCGTCGCGCATCCAGCAGAAGCGGTAGTCCCAGTTGCGCTCTCCTTGGGGGCTCTCGGGCAAGGACGTGGTGGCGGCCGCCACCAGCGCGCCGGTTGGCATGAACGTGAGCCCCTTCAGCGTCAGCGCCGAGCGCTGCAGGTGAGAGCGCCATGGGTGGTCGGGGTAGGTCCCTTCTGCGAGCCACGTGCGCCAGAAGTGAGCCGTGCGCTCCATGTGCCCTTCGGCCTGCTCCACCAGGTGCGGCCCCCGCAGCTCCTCCGTCCAGGACAGTGCGCAGAAACGCTTCTCCCCTTCCATCATCGTGTGGCGGCCGTGCGTGCGATTGCCCTCGATGCCCAGGCTGATGTCGCTGAACAGCCTGAAGGAGCTCCCGCCGCCGCTGGCGTCCTCGGTCGTGAGATCCGGACAGCCGTCGACCGTGCACAGCTCCTCCTTGCCGAGGTCGACGTGGCTCCAGCTCGCCGGCGTGGCGCCGTAGTCGAGCATCGGCTCGCACACGACCTCGACCTGCACCTGTCCCTGGATGCATTCGATGATGCGCACCAGCAGGTGGTCGGCGTCGTAGTCGGTCGGGGGGCGCGTGTGGCTGGAGCTGTGCGTGCGGTCGTGCCACTGCCCGATCGTCAGCGCGTCCACCACGCGCAGCCAGCCCTGGGGGGTCATCCAGGTCGTCTCGACGACGTTCGTGCCGGGTATGTAGCGCCGGCCGGCCGGGACGTAGAGGCCGTAGGGACCGACGCGCCAGCTGCCGGCGCCGCGGTCGAGCATCGCGCCGAACACCGACGGCGAGTCGAAGTGGGGCAGGCACATCCACTCGATCGTGCCGTCCGAGGCGACCAGCGCGCACGTGTGGCAGTCCGACAGGAACGCGTAGTCGGCGATCGGCGGGAACGGCGAGTCGACGGGCTCGGCGCGCGTGTCGGCGGCCACCGGGCGCGTGCGCCGCGAGAAGGAGCTCTCGCGCGTGCTCACCACTCGGTCCGTTCGAACTTCGGGCGCTCGACGCCGCCGGGCAGGACCTGCTCGTCTTCGAGCTTGTCCAGGTGTGCGGCGAGCGTGGCGGTGGCGAGTCCCAGCAACTGCTCAGGTACGTCGAACCACACGGCGTCGAGCAGCTCCTCGATCGTACGCCGCCCTTCGCCGAGCGCCACGATCAAGCGATTTTCGCGGTCCACGCGATGCGCCAGATACTCCTCGAGCTTCGCTTGGGCATCCCACACGGGCGGTCCGTGGCCCGGGCAGAGCACGTTGAAATCCTCGCGCAGGCACAGCCGCGTGAGCGCCAGCAGGTAGCCGTGCATCGCGCCGCGATAGGGGGTGATGAACACGCTGCCCTCGCCGAGCACGGCGTCGCCGCAGAAACACGCGCCATCGGCCACGAGCGCGTAATGGTCCGGGGAGTGCCCGGGCGTGGCCACCGCCTCGAAGGGCCCGAAGCGCACGTCTTCGCCGAGCAGGATGTCGACCGCGCCGCGCCCGCCGGCCACCGGCGCCGGATAGCGCTCGAGCAGGGCGCTCGTCGCTTCGGTGTGGTCGTGGTGGTCGTGGGTGAGAGCCACGCCGCCGAGGCCGCCGCGAGCCTCGATCGCGGCGCCGAGGCGCGCGAGGTGCTCGTCCAGCAGCGGGCCGGGGTCCACCACCCACGCAGGCCCGCGTCCCACCACCCACGTGTTCGTGCCGGACAGCGTCAGCGGGCCCGGGTTGGGCGCGAGCACGCGCAGGATGTCGTAGTGGGTGAGGAGATCCGCCTCGGAGCCGGCCTCGGCCGAGTCGCCGTTGGCGCCGGTTCCCCCCTCGGGGTTGTCCGCGTGGGGCTCGGTCATGAGCAGCGACGTTACTGACCACACGGGCGGAATGACGGCTCGCCGCGCCCGCATTGATGCCTGGCGGCGTTCCAGACGAGCGTCTGCACAGCGGAGGTCAGGCGATGTTGGCCATCACATGCTTCACCACCGTGTAGTCCTCCACGCCGTAGATGCTCAGATCCTTGCCGTAGCCGGACTCCTTGAAACCACCGTGCGGCATCTCGGAGACGAGCGGGATGTGATCGTTGATCCACACGCACCCGAAGCGCAGCGCCCGTGATACGCGCAGGGCGCGCCCCACGTCGCGCGTCCACACCGACGAGGCCAGCCCGTAGCGGGTGGCGTTGGCCCAAGCGATCGCCTGCCCCTCATCGGTGAAGCGCTGCACGGTGATGACCGGCCCGAAGATCTCGCGCTGGACCATCTCGTCGTCCTGCTCGAGCCCAGCCACGACCGTCGGTTCGAGGTAGAAGCCGGGACGGTCGGGCGCCTTGCCGCCGGTCACTATCTCGGCGCGATCGGGACGGCGCGCGAGGAAGCCTTCGACACGCTCGCGCTGGCGCGCGGAGTTCACCGGGCCGAGCGTCGTGCCGGGGGCCAGCGTGTCGCCGATCACGAGTCCCTGCGCCTGCTCGACGAGTCCGGAGACCACGTCGTCGTACACCTCGCCGGCCGCGAGCACGCGGGTGGCGGCGGTGCAGTCCTGCCCGGCGTTGTAGTAGCCGGTGCCGGCGATCGTCGCCAGCGCGTCCTCGAGGCCGACGTCGTCGAACACCAGCACGGGCGCCTTGCCGCCCAGCTCGAGATGCACCCGCTTGAGCGTGTCCGCGGCGGCGTGCGCGAAGTGCTTGCCCGTGTCCACCGAGCCGGTGAGCGCGAGCATGTCCACGTCGGGGTGGTTGATGAGCGCCTCGCCCGTCGGCTCGCCGGGGCCGGTGACGATGTTGAGGACGCCCTTGGGCAGGACCTCGGCGGCGAGCTCGGCCAGGCGCACGGTCGTGATCGGCGTGGTCTCGGCGGGCTTCAGCACCACCGTGTTGCCGGCTGCGAGCGCGGGGGCGAATTTCCAGATGGCCATCATCAGCGGGTAGTTCCACGGCGTCACCTGCGCGATCACGCCGACGGGCTCGCGGCGGGTGAAGGAGGTGTAGCCCTCCATGTACTCGCCCGCCGAGCGGCCCTCCAGGCAGCGCGCCGCGCCGGCGAAGAAGCGCAGGTTGTCGGCCATCACGGGGATCTCATCGGCCGTGACCGCCTCGATCGGCTTGCCCGCGTTTAGCGCCTCCGCCCGCGCGATCTCCGCGCCGTGCTCGTCGATCAGATCGGCGATCGCCAGCAGCGCCTGCGCGCGTTGCGCCGGCGTCGTGGCCGACCAGCCGTCGAACGCCCGGCGCGCGGCCCGCACCGCGCGATCCACGTCCTCCGGAGTGGAGATCGGGGCCCGTGCCATCTCCTCGCCCGTGGCCGGGTTGAGCACAGCTTCGGTCTCCCCGGCGGAGGCGACGGGCTCTCCGTCGATGAAGTTGCTCAGGGTCTCGGTCGCGCTCGCCATCGTTGGTGAGTGTACGGAGCGCGCCGTGGAGGCATGTCGTTGATCGAACGGTCGCTGCCACAATAGGATTCCCCGGCGATGACCCCGCTGCTGCTGATCGACGAGCCCGCCCCGCATGTCGTTCAGCTCGCGCTCAACCGTCCCGAGCAGCTCAATGCGATGACCTCAGAGCTGTGTGAGGCGCTGCACGTGGAGCTGCGCAGGCTGTCGGCGGAGCGCGCATGCCGGGCGGTCATCCTGACCGGCGCCGGGCGCGGCTTCTGCGCCGGCGTCGACCTTCGCGGCTACGGCGCGGCGCCGGGCAACGACGGCAGCGACGAGCCCCGTGACCGCCTCGCCAACCAGGAGCACATGTCCACGCTCGTGCTGGGGCTCCGAGCGCTGCCGCAACCGGTGATCGCAGCCGTCAACGGCCCGGCGGCGGGCCTCGGCCTCGCGTTGAGTCTTGCCTGCGACATCCGCTATGCCAGCGCCAAGGCGGTGTTTCGCGTGGCTTTCGTCAACATCGGCTTGTCCAACTGCGACATGGGCACGAGCTGGCTGCTGCCTCGCCTGATCGGCGCGTCGCGCTCACACGAGCTGATGCTCACCGGACGCAGGATTGACGCCGAGGAGGCGCTGCGGATCGGGCTGGTCACCGATGTCCTCGCCGAGGAGGCACTGCTCGAGCGCGCTGTGCGGGCGGCCGAGGAGATTGCCGCGCTCGCGCCGTGGGGCGTGCGCCTGACCAAGCGCGGAATGTGGAGCGCGCTCGAGATCCCCTCCGAGCACGCGGCGGTCGAGTACGAGGACCGTCAGCAGATCATGGCGACGTTCAGCAACGCGGTACCGGAGGCGGCCGGCGCGTTCCTGGAGAAGCGTCCCGCCAGCTTCGCCGACTAGGAGGGCGAGTCAGCGCGCGGCCGACGCGGCCAAGCCCAGCGCGTCGGCGACCGCCGGGTGGGTGATCTCGCCGTGCTGCACGTTCAAGCCGTGCCCGAGGGCCGGGTTGCGCT
>JASHYF010000317.1 GCA_030043235.1 Solirubrobacteraceae bacterium
GCGGCGTGCGCTGCCGGCCGGGGGTTGGGCGCTCGCCCGCGTGGGCGGCGCTCGGCGGCGTGCGCTGCCGGCCGGGGGTTGGGGGCTCGCCCGTGCTCATACCGGCCCCGCGGCGACGATGCCGAGGTCGCGGAGGATGTTCTCGGCGTGGGGACCCGGACGGCCATCGCCGCGGGCGCGCGCGAGCTCGCGCTTGACCACGTCGGCGCGCAGGTCGAGGAAGCTCAGCTCCGGCAGGCGCCCCGCGTGGGCGTCGCCGAGCATCGCGCGCAGCGAGCGTCGCGTGATCGCGCGCCCGCCGAGCCCCGCGACGACCGTGTGCGTGGGGACGTTCAGGCCGGCGAGCGCGGCGTGCACGTCGGCACTGACGATCCCGCCCACGCCGACGGCGAATGCGCGCTCGAGCACGATCACCTGGTGTGCTCGCAACAGCGCGGCGCGCAGCTCGGCGAGCGGGAAGGGGCGGAACGACTTGACGGCGAGCGCGCCGATCGCGCGCCCGTCGGCGCGCAGCTCGTCGACGAGCTCGGCGAGGGTGCCGAACACGGAGCCGAGCGCGACGATCACCGTGCGGGCGTCCTCGCAGCGGTAGGCGCCGAGCAGGCCGCCGGAGGCGCGGCCGAAGCTGTGCTCGAACTCGCGCGCGAGCGCGGGGATCGCGTCGAGCGCTTCCAGCTGCTTGGCGTGCGCGAGGTAGCGCACCTCGGTGAACGCCTCCGGCCCCACCATCGCCCCGATCGTGACCGGGTCCTGCGGGTCGAGCGCCTGCCGCGGCGCAAACGGCGGCAGGAACTCGTCGGCCTGCTCCTGAGCGGGGACCTCGAGCGGCTCGAACGCGTGGGTGAGCACGAAGCCGTCCATGCACACCATCACCGGCAGCGACAGCGCCTCGGCCAGCCGGAAGGCCTGCACGTGCATGTCGGCGGCCTCCTGGTTGTCGGCCGCGTACAGCTGGATCCAGCCGCAGTCGCGCAGCGCCATCGAGTCGCTGTGGTCGTTCCAGATGTTGATCGGCGCGCCGATCGCGCGGTTGGCGAGCGTCATCACGATCGGCAGCCCCAGCCCGGAGGCGTTGAACAGCGCCTCGGCCATGTACAGCAGGCCCTGGCTGGCGGTCGCGGTGTACGCGCGCGCGCCGGCGGCGCTCGCGCCGATCGCCACGGACATGGCGGCGAACTCGGACTCCACGTTGACGAACTCGCACGGCGCGAGCTCGCCGGTGGCGACCATGCGCGAGAGGCCCTCGACGATGTGCGTCTGCGGTGTGATCGGGTAGGCGCAGACCACCTCCGGGCGGCAGCGCGCGACCGTGCGGGCGACGGCCTGGGAGCCCTCGAGCTGGCTAGGCACGGGCGGACTCCCCGCGGGCGCGAGCGCCGGATTCCCGTTCGTCGGTGCCGGTTGCCCGGAGCTGCTCGAGATCTTCATGAGCAGGCTCGGCCGGAGGCCGGCCTGCCGTGTGGGTCGCGCGCTGCAGGGACCCCGCGACGTGCTGGCAGGCGTCGCGGGCCGCGAGCGCGTTGGGCTCGGCCGCGCTTGCGGGGAAGCGCTCGCCGATCGCGCGCATGAGCGAGTCGAGCTCGAGGAGCCCGGTCAGCGCGAGGAGGCCGCCGAGCAGGGCGGCGTTGGGGATCGGTCGCCCAAGCCGGGTCCGCGCGATCTCGCTCGCGGGGACCGTCAGCAGCCGCTCGATGGGGTGGCGCTCGCGTAGCTCGCCGAGACCGAGCTCCTCGAGGCTGCGTGTTGAGTTGATCAGAACGAAACCCTCGGGTCGCAGGCCGCCGAACACGTCCACGTGATGCAGCAGCGTAGGATCCTGCACCACGACCGCGTTCGGCTCTGCGATCGGCTCGCGCAGGCGGATCGGAACGCCGTCGACACGGCAGAACGCGGTCACGGGCGCGCCCATGCGCTCCGAGCCGAAGCTCGGGAACGCCTGCGCTTGCAGGCCCTCGATGAACGCCGCCAGCGACAGCAGCTCAGCGGCCGTCACGACTCCCTGGCCGCCGCGGCCGTGGATGCGAACCTCGAACACGCCGACACCTCCTAGTAGCGGCGGGCGGCGACGATCTCGTCACCCGCCCGCTCGCCGCCGCGGCATGCGCCCCCCGCACGCGGGCTGGCGCTCAGGGCATCCCTGCCCTTGCGGGCGCTGTCGCCCTGACGGCCGCCGTCGCCCTGACGGCCACACGTCAGCAGCACGCGCCACGCGGCCGCGGCGACGAGCGCGCGGGTGCGCTCGATCACGTTGATGTTCACGATGCTCTTCCTCATGCGACGGGGCCTCGGGATCGCTTGGCTCCTACACACAGTCAACTCGCCCCCGGCGCGCGCGCCCACCGCACTCGTCACTGAACGGCCCTCCGTAGTTCTCACCTATGGCCGCGCTTGCGTGCGGGCGCGGCCGATCACTCGATCGAGCCGCCCACCCCGGCGCCCGCGATCGCCTGCGCGAGCGCGCTCTCACTTGCCGGCGAGCGTCTCCCATGTTTCGCGCTTCTCGACATAGCCGGCGGGCAGGACCCCATCGAGTCGCTCGATGACCTCCAGCCAGCTGAGCGCCGAGCGGTAGTCGCCGTCGCGGGCGTCGGCGTCCGCGAGCACCAGTGCGAGCTCGCGAGCCTCGCGGTGGTTCTCCTGCAGCGCGCCGGGAGCGCGGGGGGACGGGGGACGGTCCTTCAGCGAGGTGCCGCTGCCGAGCAGGCTGGTGTGGGCGAGATAGGGGCCCAGGTAGCGGCCGGCGATCTTCGTGGGTGGCCACCACAGCGCGTTGGTGGCGACGTCGCCCGTTTGAGCCCCACCGCCGACGCCGGCGCGCAGGTACGTGGGCCCGATCCCGGTCAGCAGCATCGCTCTCAGCAGCGGCTGGAACACCGACGGCTTCAGGGAAGCACCGAGGCGCGCGACGATCGCTTCGGCGGCGACGTCGGCCTGCTGGCTGGCGATGCCGCCCTGCTTGATCGGGAAGGAGGTCCCGTCGCCGGCCGCGTAGACGTCCTCGAGTCCGGTGACCATGCAGTGATCGTCGATCAGTGTGAATCCGTCGGGATCGCAGGGGAGCCCCTGCACTCGTGGCCCCTCGAGCAGCGGCAGCGCGACCACCTCATCGACCTCCACCGCTTCGCCCGAGCTGAGCTCGAGCCGGCCCGATGTCAGCGTCTGGGCGCTCGCCCCCACCCGCAGGTGGATTCCGCGATCGGAGAGTTCACCGCGCAGCACACGGCTTGCGGTCGCGCCGAACATCGCCAGCGGGTCGGCCTCGGGAGTGATCACGGTGAGCGCCACGCCCGTGATGTGTCGCTCGGCGAGCCGCGAGGCGGTGAGCAGCGCGAGCTCGTACAGCGGCAGCGTCCAGCTCGTCCCCTGCGGAGCTGCGAACGCGATCCGCGAGACCTCGCCCCGCTCCAGGCGCTCGAGCAGGTCCGTGAACGTGGCGGTGTCCTCGGCGCCGCCAAAGGGCATCGCGCCCTGCAGCCACACGCAGCGGCGAGCTCCGACGGCGACGATCGCGGCGTCGTATGGCAGTCGCGTGCCGTCGGCGAGCACCATGCAGCGCTCGTTGCTGTCCACGAGCTCGAGCGAGCCGACGTGCAGCTCGGCGCCGAGCTCGTCTGCCATCTCTGCGAGGCCGAAGAGCTGGGTCGTTGCCAGGCCGAACGGCTCCGCGACGGCCATCGGCTGGTATACGAAGCTGCGATTGGGCGCGACCAGATCGATGTGCGGGCGAAGCGCAAGCATCTCGCGCAGCGCCAGCAGCGCCTCCACCGCGGCTACGCCGCCGCCGCAGATCGTCACACGGGCGGGCGTGTTCATGTGACGTATGCTACGTCGCTGACTACGTAGCGGCAACGCGGGCTTCCCGCCGATGTGGGCCGTGAAATACCGCAACCACCGGGCAGCTGAGCTGAGCGCGAGCTCGCGATCAGGCGGGTGCCCGCGAACGCGTGCACGCCGATTCGCGCGCCGCGCCGCCGGATGCGGGTGCCCGCGACCGCGTGCACGCCGATTCGCGCGCCGCGGCGCCGGGATGCCCAGGCTCAAACCGCCAGGTGCGGGTACTCGGCGGCGAGGAGCTCGCGGTAGCGCGCGTGCACCGGCTTGATGATCGGAACGAGCTCGAGCGCGGCCCGCAGCTCGGCGCCCGTCTTGATGCGCCGGCGCGCCGTCGCGTACACGAAGTTTTCGCGGCCCTGGAAGTAGCGGTTGGCGGTCTGCGAGGACATCGTCATGCGCACCTTCGGCGACCAGTCGATCTCATCGCTCCACACCCACACGAGGTTCGCGTGCTCGCCGGCGCGGGCGGCCCTCACGTTCAACACCATGTCCATGTCCTCGAACTGGAAGCGCTGGGGCACGTCCGTGTCGCGCAGCTGCGGGCCGATCTCAGGATCGTCGTCGATCATCTGGAAGAGCCGGTCCATCACCTCGCGGAACTCCTGCGGCGATGCGAACGGGCTGGCCATCGCTGCATGTTTATACCCGCCCGGCCGGCCGGGGGCGCGTCCGGCCGGCCGGGGGCGCGACCGGCCGTGGACGGCTCAGAAGTGCAGCTGCCTGCGCGCGCTCTCCACGAGCGTCTCGCCGCGCTGCAGCTCCTCCAGCGCCGCGCGCATCGCGTCGAGCT
>JASHYF010000318.1 GCA_030043235.1 Solirubrobacteraceae bacterium
GCCCATCACGGGATCGACCACGATGTACGTGTCGCGGCGAGTTGCGTAGATGGCGCCGTTGCCGCCGGTGATCGAGGACAGGCGCGACTCGAGAGCGCGCACGGCCAACTCGTAGCGCCAGTACAACCCCTCCTGATTGGCTTCCACGTCCCTGCCGCTCTCGGCGTTGCTGTCGGCGCGCGCGTAGCGGACCTGGCCGCAGGCGTAGCCCACGCGCGGATCGTCAAACGCGCCCACGAGCGCCCGCGCCGCGCCGGGCTCCCACAGCGCGTTCGCATCGGAGAACGCGACGATCTCGCCGCGTGCCCGCTCCACCGCGGCGTCCTGCGCGCGGACCTTGCCGCCGCGCGGCAGCTCCAGCACGAGATCGGCTCCGGCCTGGCGCGCGCGCGCGGCGGTCGCGTCGGTGCATCCGTCGCAGGCCACGATCACCTGCAGGCGATCGCGCGGATAGTCGAGCGCAAGCGCGTTCGCCACACGCCCAGCGATCACCTTCTCCTCGTTGTGGGCGGCGACGATCAGCGACAGCTGCAGCGGCGGCTCCGCGGGAGGGTGCACCGCCGGCTCCCGGCGCCGCGAGCGAGTGAGCGCGGCGAGCGCGGCGAGCGCGGCGCCGTAGCCGGCCTGCGTCCACACGATCAGGCCGGCGGACACCCAGAAGACCACTTCGAGGGCGAGCACGAGCGTGGATTCTCGCTGACCGGGCGCGCTATAGGCTCCCGTCGATGAGCTACACGGTCAAGAACCTGCGCGAGACGGCCGACAGCGCTCCGCGCTTCGGCCTGGGCGAGATGGGCGAGGCCCATTTTCCGCGCGAGGAGCTCGACGCCAAAGAGACGGGGCTCGCCTACCACGTGCTGCGGCCCGGCAAGCGCCAGCCGTTCGGCCACCGTCACGACCAGGCGGAGGAGATCTACGTGGTTCTCTCCGGAGGCGGGCGCATGCGCCTCGACGAGGACGTCATCGACGTTGGCGAGCTCGACGCGATCCGCGTGGAGCCGGCGATCAAGCGTGCGTTCGAGGCCGGCCCCGACGGCTTGGCGTTGCTCGTGTTCGGCCCGCACCACGAAAAAGACGGAGAAGTCCTCAATGACTTCTGGCAGGACTGAAGCGCGCAGCCCGGCGCCCGCCGGCCGCGCCCCTCACGGCGGGGGAAGCATGCCCTGCCAAGGGGCTCAGCCGCCGAGCAGCTGCTCGTACAGCGCGATCGTCCGACGCGCGACCGACTCCCACGCATACGCCCCAGCGGCCGCCGCGCGTGCCGCCTCGGCCATCGCCGCGCGCGCCGCTGGATCGTCGAGCAGGACCCGCAGCGCTTCGTGCAGCGCCACCGCGTCGCCCGCGGGGAACGTGCGCGCGGCGCCGGTCGCCGCTATCTCGGGGAAGCCGCCGACGTCGCTCAGCAGCATCGGCTTGCCGAAGGCCAGCGCGGTGAACAGCACGCCCGACTGGTCGATCTCGCGATAGGGGAGCACCACCAGGTCGGCGCGGCGGAAGTACGCGGGAAGCTCGTCGTCGCCGATGAAGCGGGCCTCGAAGCGCACGCCCGCCGGGGCCGCTGCGCGCAGCGCGGAGATGTCCATGCGCGCCCCCCCGGCGATCCACAGCTCCGCGCCCTCGATCCCGCGCCAGGCCTCGATCAGCAGATCGATGCCCTTGTAGGGGCGCATCAGGCCGAAGCACAGCACGACGGGCCGGTCGGTCGCAGACGGCAGCGCACCGTGCACGTCGTCCACACGAGCCGGAGCAGCGTGATCGCCGTCACCGTCGGGCGCCGCGGAGGAGGTTGCGGCAGCGAGATGCACGAAGGCGCCGTGCGGGATCACGTGCACACGCTGCGGGTCTATGCCCAGCTCGCCGGTGAGACGCGCACGCCCGTGCTCGGAGTGCACGATGACCGCGTCGAAGCGGTCATATAGGCGCCGTTGCGCCGCGCGCTGCCCCGGGCGGGCCTCGCGCGGGAGGATGTCGTGCGCGGTCAGCACCAGCGGACGCCGAGCACCCGGGCGCACGGTCCGAAGAACCGGGTCGAAGCGGTGGGCACCGACCGCCGAGTGGCTCCTGGGCAGCAGCAGGCCATCGAGATACTGCACGGACAGCCACTGGAAGTGAACGACGTCTGCCCTTCGCGCGGCGCGGCGATAGCGCAGCATGTCGGGTACGTGCTCGGCGAGCTTGACCGCGCGCCGCGCGCGGGCGTCGGGCACGTGCGCGGCGAGCCGGTAGAAGGCCTCGCGTCGCTCGTAGCCCTCGGGCGGCGCCACCGGTCCGTGGGCGAAGCGACTCGTGTACAGCTCGACGTCGATGCCCGCGGCAGCGAGCGCGCGGCACAGCGCGTGGTCGTAAGGTGGCGTGTAGGCCGACGGATCGACGATGTGGACACGCATCGCGGGGCGCGAGCGCTCAGCGCCCGGCGAGCGGGCTGACGTAGCGCAGGAACGGGTCGATCTCGAGCGTGCGGCCGGTCGCCCGCTCGACCAGCGCCGTCGTGTCCAGCCGGCGCCCGTGGCGGTGCACGTGCTCGCGCAGCCAGGCCTGGATCGCGCCGACCTCCCCACGTCGCAGATCCTCCTCGCGCGAGCCGAGCTCGGCCTCGAGCGTCTCCCACAGCTGCGCGGCGATCAGGCAGCCGAGCGCGTAGCTGGGGAAGTAGCCGAAGCTGCCAGCGCCCCAGTGCACGTCCTGCAGGCAGCCGAGGGCGTCGGAGGGCACCTCGATGCCGAGCAGGCGACGCATCGCCTCGCGCCAGGCTGCGGGGAGCTCCTCGACCGGGAGATCGCCTTCCACGAGCGCGAGCTCGAGCTCGAAGCGCACGAGGATGTGCAGCGGATAGGTGAGCGGATCGGCGGACACGCGCACCGGCGTGAGCTCCACGCCCACCAGCGCCGCGTGCAGCTCGCGTGGCGCCACCTGAAATCCTCCCTCCGCGAGCTCCGCCGCGAGCACCTCGGCGAAGGCGGGGCTGCGCGCGACGTGGTTCTCCCACAGCTTGCTCTGGGACTCGTGGATCGACATCGACGTGCCGCGCCCGAGGTTCGTGCGTTCGAGCGCCGGGTCGATCTGACGCTCGTACAGCGCGTGGCCGTACTCGTGCAGCGAGCTGAGCAGCGACTCGATCTGGCCGTCGCTGTAGCGCGTGGTCAGGCGCGAGTCTCCGCGGCCGATCCACGCCGTGAACGGGTGCGCGGAGACGTCCACGCGCCAGCTGGCCGCATCCACACCCAAGCGGCGCAGCGTGGCGGCCACGGCCGCCCGCTGCGCGGCGATCGGCGCCGCGACCGTGCGACGCGGAGAGCGCACGCGTGCCTCCTGCGCGAGCGCCGGCAACGTCTCGCCCAACGCGGAGAACACGCGGCGCAGCTCCTCCGTGCGCAGCCCATAGTCGTAATCGCCGAGCAGCGCCTCGTACGCGCTCTGCCCATCCTCGGCCACGCACCTGCCGTATGCGCGCGCGAGCTCCACGTTGCGTGCGAGCGCGGGCGCGAACGCGGCGAAGTCGTCGTTCTGGCGCGCGGCGCGCCAGCTCTCCTGGCCGGCGGCGCTGGCGCGAGCGAGCTCCGCGGCAAGCTCCTCCGGGACGCGGCGAGCACGCTCCCAGTCACGGCGCGCCAGGCGCACGACGTCACGGTCGAGCTCGGCCAGCGCCTCCCCATTACGGGCAGCCGCATCGATCGCGTCGAGCCACACGCCGATCTCCGCGGCTGTTGCCCGCTCGTGCGTGAGGCGCGCGAGCACGCCGAGCTGCTGCGCCCGCGCCTCGGCGCCCGCGGAAGGCATCATCACCAGCTGGTCCCAGCCGGCGAGCATCTCGATCGAGGCGAGATCGGCGAGCTCGGCCATCCGCTCGCGCAGTTGCTCCAGGGCGCTCACGGGCTAGAGCGTATGCATCTCAGCCGCAACTTCGGTCTAGCTTCCTTCGAGGTCGGCCACCTGCACTGCGTCGATCTGCGCCTGGCTCGCGGTGGTCGCGTCGGGAGCGGATGACACCTGCATGCAGGACAGTTCCAGAGTCTCGGGCGCGGACAGGCTGAGCGTGCCGTCCAGCGGCACCGTCTCAGACGCCTCGGACCGGTTCACGGATGGCACGGTGGCGGACGCTTCGGGCGTGGAGCTCAGTGCGGGGACGGCCTTGATCGCGCACGTCGCCTGCTCGCTGGGTTCGCCGGCGCCTTCGTTTGTGTTTGTGATCTTCACGCTGGCGCTCAGCACATACTTACCGGCCGGCAAGCTCGAGCTGAGGACGCTCTTGGCGGTGCCGGACAGCGCGAGCGAGCCGCTCTGGCTTGCCGCATACGCGTTGCTCGGTCCTTGGGGCCCCGTGGGCCCCGCCGGGCCGGTGGCGCCGCGCGCACCGCCTCCCCCGCGCGGCCCCGGCGGGCCGAACTCCTCCCAGTTGAGTTCCGCTTCCTTGCGTCCGCACCTGGCGTGCGCGGCCGTGTTGATCACCCGCAACTGCCCGCTGCGCTTGTTGTAACAGCCGTGTATGACCCCCTCGGCGGTGGGTATCGCCGCCCAGGCGGCGCCGCCGAGCGCGACGGCGAGCGCGACGCTCGCGAGCACCAGGGCGGGGGACGGCAAATGAGCTCTGGAGCGGCGCATGGGGGGCCTCCTTGGTGTCGTTGACAGCTCCGCCCGCCGCGGGCGGAGCTTGAAAGTAGGGTCTCGCGCGTGGGCGAGACCGAGCTGACCTACTGTGTCGTCAACACCTCACAGCGCGAGCTGTTGCTGCGGGGCTTGGACGCGATCGCGCGCGAGCGCACAGCCGTGCCGTTCGCCACGGAGGTGCTCGTGCTGGACAACGGCTCGCGCGACGGCTCTGCGCAGGCCGCGCGCGCGCACGCGGCCGTGGACGCGACGATCGCGCTGGACGAGCGCCGCGGCAAGGCGGCCAATGACTCCGAGCTGCTGCGCCGCGCGCGTGGGCGCTACGCGCTGCTGCTCAACGAGGACTCCGAGCTGCGCCCCGGCGCGACGCTCGCGCTGTGGGACGCGCTGGAGCAGCATCCCCGGGCCGCCTGCGCCGGAGCGCAGCTGCTGCGTCCAGACGGACGCGCTCAGGCTTGCGCCTGGCGCTTTCCCACAGTCCTCACCGCGCTCGCCGGCGCGCTGGTCCTGCACCGGCTGCTCGTCGTGCAGAGCGGGGGCGAGCGCACGCGCGAGGTCGGCTGGTGCCAGTCCTCCGCGCTGCTCGTGCGGCGCGAGGCCGCAGCGCAGGTCGGCTACATGGACCCCGACTTCTTCGTCTACTCCGACGAGGTGGACTTCGCCCGCCGCCTGCGCGACGCCGGCTGGCACAGCCTGTATGTCCCGCAGGCGATGGCGGTCCACCACGAGCAGCTGTCCACCGGCGCCCTGCCCGAGCGGCGCATCGTCGAGCTCGCGCGGGGACGCGACCTGTACATGCGCAAGCACCACTCCGCCGCGGCCGCCTGCGCGGTGCGCTGGCTGACCGCGTGGAGCTACGCGATGCGCGCCCTCGCCGCGCTCGCCCTGCCCGGACACGATCCCCGGCGCTACTGGCGCCACGTCACCGCCACGCTGCGGCCCCGCCGCGGGGAGGGCCTGCGCGAGGCGGCCGCCGCGTACAACCGCGAGGCGCCCAGCCGGCCGAGCGATCGAATCAAGCCTTTCTGACGGCGCTCAGAGGTCCTTGAGAGGGTCCTCGGCGTAGGCCTCGATCTCGCCGTGACGCGCGCGGAAGGCGCCCGCGCGCCGGCGCGCATCGGCGAGCAGCGCGCGCGCCTGGGCGATCTCGTGCGCGTGGAAGAAGCGCGTGAGCGCCAGCACCGCCGGCACGAGCGCCAGCCACGCGATGCGCAGCGCGAGGCCGGCGAGCCCGTGGGTGGGCAGCAGCAGCTCCCCGGAGACGCCCATCCCGGCGAGGATCGCCGTCAGCTGCGCCAGGCGCCGCCACTCGAAGCCCACGCGAAAGAGCGTGCGCGTGAGCGCGTACATGACCGCGAGCATCGCCAGGTAGGCGGCGCACAGCGCGATGCCCGCGCCTGCGATGCCGAGACCGGCGCCGCTGCCGGGGACGAGCAGCACGAGCAGCGCCACGTTGACCGCCAGGCCGGCCGCACCGGCGGGGTAGTTGCGCGAGGTGATGCGCGCGCGCCCGGCGATCGCCACGAACACGAGGTACAGCCCGTACAGCGCCCAGCCGAGCGCCAGCCACGGCAGCGCACGGTAGGCACCGAAGTACTCGTGTGCGGCCAGCAGCCGCACGATCCAGCGCCCGAGCAGCGCCACCGCGCACACCACCGCGCCGGTCGCCAGCGCGTAGTAGGTGGTGACCGTCGAATACAGCCGCGCCGCCTCTTCGTCGTCCGCGATCGAGTACGCCAGCGGCGGCCATGCGTACTGGAAGCCGCGCACGGCCACGAACACGACCGTGGCGAGCTTGATCGCGATCGCGTACTCGCCGGCCGCGTCCTGCGAGAAGACCCTGTAGAGATAAAAGCGATCCGCGACCTGCAGCGCGTACACGCTCGCGTCCGCGGGCACCGTCGGCGCCCCGAAGCGCAGCATCGCCCGCAGGTCCGCGAGGCGCACCCGCAGCGACACGCGCCGGCGCAGCACCCACCACAGGCCGAGCACGACCACGGCCGAGGCGCCGAAGTTTCCCAGCAACAGGCCGCGCGCGCCCTGGCCCGCGAATACCACGAGCACCACCGTGAACGCGACCGTCATCGCCACGTTCGCTCCGGACGCGTATACGTACGCGCGCTTGCGCTCGTCCACGCGCAACTGTCCGTATGCCATCTCCAGATTCGTGAACGCCCACAAGCCGAGCACCGCGCAGTCCAACAGCAGCGGGTCGCGGAACCCGACCACGAGCTTCGACAGCGGGCCGGCGAACGCGACCGCGAGCAGCGAGCCGAGCGTCGTCGTCCACGCCACCGTCGCCGTCGCGGTGCGCGCGATTCGCTCGCGCCGGGCTGTGTCCTCGTCGTCGAAGTAGAAGCGGATGAACGCTTCACCCACGCCCGCGCGCAGCAGGATGCTCACGAGGATCACCGCCGTGAGCAGCGTTTCCGCCACGCCGTACGCTTTCGTGTCGAGGTAGCGCGTGTACAGCGGCAGCGTCAGCAGCGCGAGCCCCTTGGCGAGGATGTCCCCGAACTGGTACGCCGCGCCGGTCGTGACGAGGCGCTTCAGGTAGCCGAGCACGGCTGAGACGCTACTTGCTCACGCACCGCCGTCGCGCACGCGCGCGGGAGACTCGCGCGCCTCCACAGCGGCCCGCGCGAGCGCCACGCCCACGGCGAGCAGCGCCCACGTGAACGGATCTTCGAGGAAGTCCGCATACGTCCACGTGTGCAGCACCAACGCCGCGAAGCACGCCGCGATCGCGATCCGCGGCGGAGCGCGCCCTGCGTGGCGGAAGAGCACGGCAAAGGCACATACGAGCAGCGCCGCGTACATCGCCAACCCTACGATCCCCTGCTCAGCGGCGATCGTCACGGGGATCGTGTGCGAGGCGGAGGTCGCGTTCTCGGCGTCCGTAGCGCTGTGACGCTTGTACTCGGTTTCGAAGGAGCCCGAGCCGTAGCCCTCGAGTGGCCGTTTGGCGAACAGTTCGAGGCCTCCCGTGATCAGCGTCGTGCGCCCGCTGGTGGCGTTGGCGGCTGAGCCTTTCGTGCCCTTCAGGCCGAAGTGCAGGCTGGCGGGCGCGAGCAGCACGAACGCCAGCGCGAGCGCGACCAGGCCGGCGGACAGGTAGACCGCCGGGCGCACCCCCCAACACCATGCGCCGAGCACCGCCAGGCCCAGCAGCAGCGCTGCGATGCTCGACTGGGAGAAGCTCGTCATCATCCCGCACAGCAGCCACGCGAGCACCGCCGCGCCCGCGAGCATGCGCCTGCGCGCGCCCGTACGGGGCTCCCCCGTGCCGCCGTTCGCCGGCGAAGCCCCGGGTTCGCCGCGCTCGCCGCCTGTCGCCAGCACGATCGTCATCACCGCGATCATCACCAGCGCGAGAAAGCGCCCGTAGATGCTCGGGTCGAAGAACACGGAGTTGACGCGGAAGTAATTCGCGTACTGGTCGGCCGCGACCACCTTCGGGTTCAAGAACAGCGACTTGCGGAAGTACTCCACGAAGCCCACGCCCGCGAACACGACCGCCAGCGTCACCGCCAGCGCGAGGCAGCGCGCGAGCAGCGCGCGCGTCCAGCGCACGTCGCGCAGGAGCAGGAACAGCAGCCCGAAGGGCACGTAGAAGAAGGCGACGTTCTCGAGCGCCTTCACGCGATCGGCCGAGTAGCTCGTCTGCAGCACGTACAGCGCGATCGTCGCCAGCAGGACCCATTCCAGGCCGCGTGGGGTCAGCCACGAGCGCCAGCTCGCGAGTCGCGGGGCCGGTTCGCGCGCCCCCGCCGGCTCCGCGCAGCCCGGCCACTCCCGGCCGCCGAGCCAGCGCGGCAGCAGGTGGGCGAGCGTTCCCGC
>JASHYF010000319.1 GCA_030043235.1 Solirubrobacteraceae bacterium
CGGCTTCGCCCAGCGCCAGGCGCAGCTCTGCGCCGATGCGTGCCGGCGAGACGCTCGCCAGCGCTCCCGCGGCCACCGCCGCGGCCGCCAGCTCCGCGGTGCGCGCCTCCGGCTGGAAGCGCAGGCGCGCGCGGTAGCGCGCGAGGCGCCACAGGCGCGTGGGGTCATCGACGAAGCTGCGCTCGTGCAGCACGCGCAGGCGACCGGCCGCCAGGTCTTCGAGCGCGTGCGGCGCGCCGTCGAGCTCGCCCCTGCGCGGGCCGGCGAGCTGGGCGGCGATGGCGTTCACCGTGAAGTCCCTGCGGGCGAGGTCCTCCTCGAGCGTCCCCGGCCGCACGTCCGGAAGCGCGCCCGGCGCGGGATAGGACTCCGCACGGCGGGTCGCGAGATCCACGCGCCCCGCCTCCCACTCCACGAACGCCGTCCCGAAGCGCTCATGCGTCGTCACGCTCGCCCCGAGCGCGTCCGCGAGCTCCCGGGCCAGCGACGCCGCGTCGTGCGCCACCACCACGTCGAGCTCGCGCGGAGCCCGTCCGAGCAGAAGGTCGCGCACGGCGCCGCCCACCAGCGCCACGTCGTCTCGCTGCTCGCTCAGCCTCAGCAGCTGCCGTCCACCCGGGCGGGTGGCAAGCGCGTCGAGCAGCTCCCGCCCACCCGGGTGCTTCGCGCGCGCATCCAGCAGCTCCCGCCCGCCGGTCACCGCACGCGCACGGGGATCCCCGCCGCGGCCAGGTGGGCCTTGGCCTCCGCGACGGTGTGGCGGCCGTAGTGGAAGATCGATGCGCACAGCACCGCGTCCGCGCCCGCCTCCAGCGCCTGCGTGAGGTGCTCCAGCTCGCCGGCGCCGCCGGAGGCGATCACGGGAACGCTCACAGCCTCGCTGACCGCGCGCGTGAGCGCGAGGTCGTAGCCCTCGCTGGTGCCGTCGCGGTCCATGCTCGTCAGCAGGATCTCCCCCGCGCCCCGCTCCACAGCCTCGCGCGCCCACGCCACCACGTCGCGGCCGGTCGCGGTGCGGCCGCCCGCGAGGAACGCCTCCCACGATTGTGCCGGGAGTGTGTCCGGCGGGCGCGAGATGTCTGTGTAGTTGGAGTCTGTATAGCCATCGTTATACGGAGGTTGCGGTTGGGAGGGGCCGTCCCCCTGTGACGGCGGGTGCTGTGCGGGTGGGTGCTGTGCGAGCGGGTGCTGTGCGAGCGGGTGCTGTGCGCCGACACGCTTGGCGTCGATCGCCAGGACCACGCACTGCGCGCCGAACACGCTCGCGAGCTCGTCCAGCAGCCGCGGGCGCGCAAGCGCCGCGGAGTTGACCGACACCTTGTCCGCGCCCGCGTCCAGCACCGCCTGCGCGTCCGCGACCGAGCGTATCCCGCCGCCGATCGTGAACGGCACGAACACGTCGTCCGCGCTCGCGCGCGCGAGCCTCGCGATCGTGTCGCGCTTCTCGTGGGTGGCGGTGATGTCGAGGAAGACCACCTCGTCCGCGCCTTCGCGGTCGTAGTGCGCGGCCAGCTCCACGGGATCTCCCGCGTCGCGGATGTCCACGAATTGCACGCCCTTCACCACGCGTCCGCCGTCCACGTCCAGGCACGGGATCACGCGCTTGTAGTGCACGCGTTCACCGTAGCGTGAGGGCCTCCTTGGCTTCGGCAACCGTGAAGCGTCCCTCGTACAGGGCCGTGCCCACGATCACGCCGTCCAGGCCCTCCAGCGCGCGCTCGCCGCGCAGTCTCGCCAGCCCCTCGAGATCCGCGCGTGTGCCGACGCCGCCGGAGAGGATCACGCTGCCCTCCCCCGCCGCGCCCGCGATCAGCGCGACCTCCTCGCGGTTGGCCCCGCCGAGCGTCCCGTCGCGGTCGATGTCGGTGAACACGAAGTGGCGCACCCCGCGCTCCCGCAGCTTGGCGAACGCGTCGCGGGCGCGCGTGCCGGTGACCTGCAGCCAGCCGTGCGTCGCCACGTAGCCGCCGCGCACGTCCACCGCCACGAGGATTCGCTCCTGGCCGTGCGCGTCGAGGCTCTCGCGCAGCACCTCCGGCTTGGTGAACGCCACCGTGCCGAGCACCACCCGCGCCGCACCGGCGTCCAGGGCCGCGTCCACGGCGCCAGCCGAGCGCAGCCCGCCGCCGTACTGCACCGGCACGCCGCACTCGCCGGCGATGCGACGCAGCTGCTCGATGTTGACCGGCTGCCCGTTCTTCGCGCCGTCCAGATCGACCACGTGCAGGTACTCCGCGCCCGCCGCCACCCAGCCCTGCGCCGCCGACAGCGGATCCTCGTCGTAGACCTTCTTCGCGTCGAAGTCGCCCCTGAGCAGGCGCACGGCGTTGCCGCCGAGCACATCGATCGCCGGGTACAGCCTCACGGCGCGACCGGAGCGGCAG
This sequence comes from Solirubrobacteraceae bacterium, assembly GCA_030043235.1. GTDB lineage: Bacteria > Actinomycetota > Thermoleophilia > Solirubrobacterales > Solirubrobacteraceae > Palsa-744. Next base: position 2,385 of record JASHYF010000319.1, read on the forward strand.
CGACGGCGCAGATGCGCGCGAAGTTGCCGAGCAGCCGCAGGCCCGCGGCGGAGGACTTCTCCGGGTGGAACTGCACGCCGTAGAACGAGCCACGCTGCACCGCCGTCACGAACCGGGCGCCGTATTCCGCGGTCCCGAGCACGTCCTGCGTGTCGGCGGGAACCGCGGCGAAGGAGTGCACGTGATAGAAGGCGCAGCGCGACGGCAGCTCGGCGATGAGCGGAGAGCCCACCCGCCCGCGGGCCTCGGTGAAGCTGACCTCGTTCCAGCCGATGTGCGGGAGCTTCAGCTCGCCGCTCTCGAGCTTGCGCACCTCGCCGGGGACGATGCCCAGCCCGGCCGCTCCGCCGAGCTCCGTGGAGGAGTCGAACGCCAGCTGCATGCCAAGGCACACGCCCAGCACGGGGACGCCCTCGCGCAAGCGCTCGAGCAGCAGCTCGTCCAGCCCCAGCTCGCGCAGGCGCTCCATCGCGCGCGGAAACGCCCCCACGCCGGGGATCACCAACCCGTCCGCCGCGCGCAGCGCCGCGTGCTCGCTGCTCACCAGCGCGCGCGCGCCGACGTGCTCGAGCGCCTTCTCCACCGAGCGGCGGTTGCCCATGCCGTAGTCCACCACCGCGATCTCCACGCTCGTGGCGCTCATGCCGTCAGCGTTCCCTTCGTGCTCGGCACGCCGGCCTCGCCGGGGTCGATCGCGACGGCCTCGCGCAGCGCGCGCGCGAACGCCTTGAACGCCGCCTCGATCATGTGGTGTGCGTTGCTGCCGGCTTCCACGCGCAGGTGCAGCGTCAGCTTGGCCGCGTTCGCGAGCGCACGGAAGAACTCCTCGGTGAGCTCGTGCTCGAAGCCACCGGTCGCCCCTGGCGGAAGCTCGGCCTCGAACACGGTGAACGGACGTCCCGAGACGTCGATCGCACAGCTCGCACGCGCCTCGTCCATGGGAACCGTCGCCGCGCCGTAGCGCACGATGCCCGCCCGCTCGCCCAGCGCCCTGTCGAGCGCTTGGCCGAGCGCGATCGCGGTGTCCTCGGCCGTGTGGTGCGCGCCCGTCTGCAGATCCCCGCGCACCGACACGTCGAGGTCGAGGTGTCCGTGGCGCGCGAGCAGGTCGAGCATGTGATCGAGGAAGCCCACACCGGTGGCGCGCGCGCCCGCGCCCGATCCGTCGAGCGCAAGCGTGAGGCGCACGTCGGTCTCCGCGGTGGCGCGCTCGATCGTGGCTGTGCGGCTGTCGGTGCTGGCGTTCGTGCTCATTGCCCGGGATTCTCCCGCATGCGCGCCTCCATCGATTCCGCGTGCACCTCAAAGCCCTCCGCGCGGGCGATCGGCGCTCCGGCGGCGGCGAGCTTGCCGGCGGCGGCGCCGATGCGCACCTCGCACATCGTGCGGCGGAAGTGGCGAGGCGAGAGCGTGGAGGCGAAGCGCGCGGCGCCGCCCGTGGGCAGCACGTGGTTTGAGCCGGCCACGTAGTCGCCGAACGCGGTAGCGCTGTCGAGGCCCACGAACAGGCAGCCCGCGCAGCGGACCTGCGGCGCAAGCGCTTCCACGTCAGACCCGATCAGCTGCAGGTGCTCGGGCGCGAACGCGTTGGCGAGCGCCACCGCCTCGCGCGCGTCGCCGACGTGGACGATCGCGAACGCCGCCTCGCCGACCGTGGGACGTTCCACGACCAGCTCGGCGAGCAGCGCAGCCAGCGCGTCGCACACGACGTCCGAGGGCGAGACGGCCGCAACGAGGCTGCCCTCGCCGTGCTCGCCCTGGGCGAGCATGTCCAGCGCAGCCAGGCGCAGCTCGCGCGGGGCGCGCTCGGCGCCGGGCTGGGCGTCGCCTTCGAGGCCCAGCTGTGTCGCGAGCTCCCCGCCCAGCGCGATCAGCAGGTCGCTCGGCCCGGCGAAGCCGTCGATGCCGACGTGCGCGGAGAGCTGGTGCTTGGCCTCCTGCACGTACAGGTTGCCGGGGCCCACGATCACGTCCACCGGCCGCACAGTGTCCGTGCCGTACGCCAGCGCCGCGATCGCCTGGGCGCCGCCCATGCGATACACGCGCTCCACGCCGCACAGCCTGCACGTGCCAAGGATCACCGGGTCGAGGTGCCCGTCGGCGCCCGGCGGCGAGCACACGGCGACGTCGAGCACCCCGGCGGAGCGGGCGCTGACAACACCCATCACCACCGTGCTCGGGTACACGGCTCGCCCGCCGGGCACGTACACGGCGGCGGAGCTCACCGGCAGCTCGCGCAGGACGATGCGCTGGCCCTGCGGAAGCTCGACGGTCGCCTCGCGCCCGACCGCCGCATCGGCCACGAGCGCGACGTTCACGATCGCCACCTGCAGGCCGGCGATCAGCTCGAGTGGCAGGCGTTTGATCGCCTCGTCGAGCTCCTCGGATGCGACGAGCAGCGGACGCGGCTCGGCGCCCGCGGTGTCCAAGCGGCGCGTGTGCTCGCGCACCGCCGCGTCACCCTGCGCGCGCACGGAGGCGATGATCTCGCGCACGTCCGCCTCCACCGAGCCGCCGCCGGGCACCAGCGCACGCAGGTGCGCGGCGGCGCCCGCGGGCCCGC
>JASHYF010000320.1 GCA_030043235.1 Solirubrobacteraceae bacterium
CCGGCTCCTTTCCCGCGTCCCACCCGCCCCCCACGGGCGGGACGAACGCCGGGTTGTAGGGCACCGACGGGTCGCAGCGCACGCCATAGTGGTTCTGCACGCGCCGCTCCGTCGGCAGGCCGTTGTCGTCCCAGCCCATCGGGTAGAACACCTCGCGGCCGCGCATGCGCTGGTAGCGCGCGACGGTGTCCGTGTGCGTGAACGAGAACACGTGGCCCACGTGCAACGAGCCGCTCACCGTCGGCGGCGGCGTGTCGATCGCGTAGATCCGCTCGCGCGGGGCGGAGCGGTCGAAGCGATAGGTGCCATCGCGCTCCCAAGCCGCGCCCCACTTCGCCTCCAGCCCGTCGAGACTGGGGCGCTCGGGTACGCGTCTATCGGGTGACAGCGACGGCGACAGGCCGTTGATCGTACCCGGCCGTCAGCTCATTTCCACGTAACCGGTCGCTTCGGTGGGCGTGCGCACGTTGGCGGCGACCTTGTTTTCGTAGTTGCCCTCGATCGTCTGGATCTGGCCGTTGGGCAACACGTCGCGGACGATCCCCACGTGTTCGTCGCCGAACACGATCAGATCGCCCGGCTTGGGCACCACGCCCGGCCCGTTGGGGATCGCCCGGCCGGTGCTCTGCGCCCACGACCAGATCTCCGACACCGCCCCCGCGCCCTGGCCGCCTTCTCCGATCGGCTCGCCCGCCTGGCGGGCGACCCACGAGGCGAAGTACGCGCACCACGGCGCACCGGGGATCGCGCCGGCGGTCGCGCTGCGGTACATCGCGATCGCCGGGGATTCGTTTGACCCGGGAGGCTGCTCGGTCTGCCCGAGCTGGCTTTCGGCGATCGCCACGATGCGGGCGCCCGTGGAGTCGCCGCCGGTCAGCTCCGTTGGCGAGATGGCGGAGGTGCCCACGGCCCGTTCGAGTGCGCTCGCGAACGACGTTTCGCCGACCGCCGTGGCGCCGGAGGCGGACGAGGCCTGTGTGCCGCCTGTGAGTGCGCCGCCAGTGCCGATCAGGGCGGCGGGGTCGGCGAGCGCCTGCTGAATCGCGGACACGCGCTCCAGGGTCGCTTCGAGGGACATCGCTCGGGTAATCGGCAGCCGCACGCCGGCGTTGAGCGCCCGGAGACTCAGCAACGCGTCGATGAGGCGCGTGCAGGAGGTCAGCCTGGGCTATGCATCATCATCCTCCTCAGCTGCGTGCTTGCCCGGTAACGTCTCGCGGGACCGCGCCCAGACTGTTCGACGAGACCCGCGTCGAGCAGCCGGCGCAGGTCATTGCTGGCAGTTGGTTGCGAGACCGCGGCCTCGGCCACGTAGGAGGAGCGGTCGACGCCCTGGAACAAGCTCCGCTCCAGAGCGATGACGAGCCGGTCGGGCCATCCACGCTCCTCGACCAGGCCCTCGAGAAGTGACCAGCGTCTCGCGGCCTCCGTGAGCTGCTCCGAGCGCATGCGAGCCTGCTCGATATGGGCCTCCAGACAGAGCTCAACCCACGGCGTGGCGTCGCGGTGCGGCTGGTAGGTCCCACCTTGAACCCGTTTGAGGGTCGAGTAGTAGGCATCGGTGTTCCGCCCGAGGTACTCCTCGATCGACAGGAACTCTGGCGCAAGCAGACCAGCGCGGGCAAGCACGAGCGACTGGAGAATTCGCGAGACGCGGCCGTTCCCGTCCCGGAACGGATGAACCGATACGAGATGCAGATGGGCCATCGCGGCGCGAACCACCAGGTGCGCATCCGCATCGCCTCGCCCGAGCCAGTCGACGACCTCGGCCATCAGTGCCGGAATGTCCTCCGGCGGTGGCCCGATGTACGCGGGTGAACCGTCCCCGCTGGCGGTGACCGTGATCGGAGCGAGCCGATACCGGCCTGGATCCTTGTCCTTCTGGAAGTAGCACGCATCGAAGTGGAGGTCCAAGATCACCCGATCGACCCAGCTGAAGTGGGGGTCTTCGCACATCACGCCCACGTGATCCATAGCTCGTGCGTAGCAGGAGAGCGCCATGCGATTCTCATCGGCGGGATCTGCCGACTCTCGTCCAGTGCTCAGCGCGACCGTCTCCTCGGCGGGGACGTGAAAGCCCTCGATTTCAATCGAACTCGAGGCCGCCGCAGCGCGCCATTCTCGACGCAGTCGCCCGAGCCACGGAGTCGCCACACCAGCCTGGTCGCCAATGGTCTTACGCCAGCGATCGAGCTCCTCGAGCTTCCGGGCAATAGAGGCGGTCGTCTTCGGTGTTTCGTAGATCATCCATAGCAGTATAGACGACTAGACGTATAGGCGACTGATCATCTAGGGATGAGGGCGGGCGGCCGTCGCCCGGTGGGCGGGCATCGATAGAGAGGGCGGGCGGCCGTCGCCGGGTGGGCGGGCATCGATAAAGAGGGCGGGCGGCCGTCGCCGCCCGCCCGGACCACCGTTCCCTCGATGAAGCGGCGGTATGTGGCTCCGCCGGCCTCGCGGACCGCTCGAAGCGTTATGTGACCCGGCTGGCCGCCGGCGGCCCGTACGAGACGGTGGCTGGCGGTGAGCTGGGCTTCACTGCAGCGGTGGCGTCGCAGGGCGCCACCGCTGAGGAAGATCTCGAGTAGCCCGGATCAGGCTTCCAGCAGCTTGAGCGTCGCGTCGGGCAGCTGGTTGGCCTGCGCGAGGATCGCCACGCCGGCCTGCTGCAGAACCTGGTCCTTGGTGAAGTTGGTCATTTCCGTGGCCATGTTCACGTCGGTGATCGCGCTCACCGCTGAAGTCAGGTTCTGGCTGTAGACTTCCAGGTTGCTCTGCGTGAACTGGATGCGGTCCTGAACGGAACCGAATTCACCGGCGAGTTTCGACACGGTGTCGATCGCTTCGTCGATTTCTTTCAGCGGTTCTGCGCCTTTCGCCAGAATGCCTTTGATTTTTTCGATTTCTTTGTAGAGTTCGATCGCTTTTATGCCGATCGTTTCTTTGTCGTTGGCGCCGACCTGGAATTTGATTTCTTCTTCGCCGCTCAACAGCTGCACGCCGTTGAACTGCGTCGTTTCGCCGACGCGCTTGATCTCTTCCACCAACTGTTCGGCCTCGGCGGAGATCGCTTCCTTGTCTTCTTCCGAGGTCGTGCCGTTGGCGTACTCGACGCCCAGCTCGCGAATGCGCTGCAGCATCGTGTTGATGTCGTTCAGCGCGCCCTGCGCCGTCTGCGCGAGCGCCACCGCATCCTGGATGTTTTCGCTGGCCTGGTTGAGGCCGTTGACCTGCGCCTGCAGGCTCTGGCTGATCGCATAGCCGGCGACGTCGTCGGCGGCGGTGTTCACGCGCAGACCCGAGGACAGACGCTGCATCGTCTGCGAGAGCATGTTCTCGGTGTTGTTCAGGTTCCTCGAGGCGTTCATCGCCTCGAGGTTGGTGTTGATCGTCAGGCCCATGCGTTCATCTCCTTGATGACGGTGGTTCGATTAGGTCCCGAGCCGACTCCATGTCGACTCACGCCCGGTTTATCGTCAGCGCCACGTGAAACTTGAGGGCCGATTCACGCGCGCACGTCGATGTGCGGGCGCCGCTCGTCCTCGTCGTCGGGACCGTGCTCGGGCTCTGCCGGCGGCGGCTCGCGGCGGCGGCGCTCCTGGTCGTCTCTGGCGGGGCGGTCGCGCTCGCGCGTGATCCGCTCGAGAGGCTCGACGGGCAGCCGCGACGCGGGCGCGATCGCAGGCGGGCCGGGCGCGATGGGATGAATCGGGTCCATGGGCGGTGCTCAAGTCTCGCGGAACGCTAGGAAGGCGGGCTCGCGTCCGATCGCTCGCCCCGTCCAGCGCCGAGCGCAGGCCTCCTCGTGCGCGCGTGGGCGGCCATCAGCTGATGCGCGCGGTTGTTGATCTCGAGCATCACCAGGCGCCGCCACACGAACACGGCTCCTGCCCAGACCGCCACGTAGCTGACGATCCCGGCTGCAAGCGCGCGCAGGCCGGCGGCAGCGAGCGTGTTGGTCGGCAGCGACAGGTAGCCGCCCACGAAGAAGCCGATCAGCCCGCCCCAGCCCTTCGCCCGCGCGACCGCGCGGGCGGCCCGGGGGTGGGCGGCGACGCTGGGGCCGCCGGAGTCCGCCGCGCCGGAGCCCTGCTCGCTCTGCGGCAGCGTCTTCGTGGCGGTGTCAGCTGCCACAGCGATCGTCCGTTTCCAGGCCGCGCTGGCGTTCGAGGCGCTGGCACTCGAAGATGAAGCGAATCAGGCGGCGGCGGTCGGGCTCGCTGATCGACTCGAACGCGACCGCGCGGCGCCCGTGCGCATCCACGCGCACGATCCTGCCGGTGCCGCCTATCACCAGCACCCCCGGGGTCAGCGTGAGCTGGAAGTGGATCTCGTCGCCGATCCTCAGCGAGTCGGGGCCGGCGAGCAGGAAGCCACCGCCGCTGAGGTCCACGGTGAAGCTCTGGATCGGGAGCTGGTCGGGTGCCCCGTAGACGATCGCGGGCCGGGCGGCCTTGATGCGCACGTACTCACGCTCCTGCAGCACCTCGATCGAGCGGGGCCCGTCGAGACGTACGACGTCCGGCTCGGCCGGGCTCTCGAGCGAGGCGGTGCCGGTCAGGCGCACGCGACCGTGCGGGCCGCTGAACTCGAGCACGATCCCTTCGAGCTGGCGGTGGCTGAGCGGCTCGATCGGCACCATGATCGCCACGAGCAGCGAGTCGGGGCTGCATTCGAGGACGCGGGCCGGGATCCCGCTGCCGCCGGACGGGGTGAGCGTGACCGTCTGCGCGCGCTCGGGCAGCGCCACCGGCGTGGACTTGCCGGGATCTCCGCGACCGAATCTCATGGCAGCAGCCTCTCCGCGAGTGCGGCCGGGTCGATGTGGCGCAGCCGCCATCCGCCGGCTCGCGCGCGCTCGAGCATGTACTCCGGCGCGAGGCCAAACCGGCAGGCAGCCTCGACGGCCACCCCTAGCTGGTCGGTCTCGTCGGCGTGCGTGACAGCCATGGCATTGGCGCCGAGCGGCCGCAGCGCCTGCAGCAGCTGAGCGGCAGCCCTCGCGCCGAGCGTGGCGGGCAGCGCCACCACCACCCGCTCGGGCTCGAGCTCGCTGAGCAAGCGCGCGAGCGCGCGCACGCCCGCGCGGTCGGCTGGGGACAGGCCGGGCGTGTCGATCACGGCGACGCCCTCCCCGCGCGCGCGGCGCAACGCCCGCAGCGCGCGCGGCGCACGTGCTGAGACGGGCGTCACGACGTAAGGGCTGAGGATGATGCGCAGCTCGCCACCCGCCTGCCCCCCGCCACGGGGGGTGCCCTTTAGGGTACGCTCGGTGTCCCGCGTGATCGTGGCGAAGCTCGCCGGCAGCGAGCTGCTCTTGCGATAGGCGCCGAGCAGCGCCGCACAGCACGTCGTCTTGCCGGAGCCGCCAGCTCCCACGAGCACGATCGCCCCGCCCTTCACAGGCAGCGACGGCGCGACCGGGATGCGCTGGGCGAGCGTCATCCGCACCGCCTGGGCGAGGCCGGCGCGCGGGGCAAGCGCCAGCGCGTGCGCGCTCGCCCCGTCGATCAGCTCGCCCGCCAGCTGCTCGCCGATCCCGCAGCGCTGCAGGCTCCTCGCCACACCCGCGCGAGCCCGTTCGTGAGATCCAGGGGCGACGACGCGCCGTTCGCCGGCGCCGCGCGCCGTGCCGCGCCGCGGCGTCTCCGGCGCGACCCCCTCGGGCGTGAGCATCTCCGGCATCTCGCCGGCGCTGAACTCCTGGAATTCCCCGCTCCAGCCCTCGGGTTCCCCAGGCTGCTCGGTCATCCGCGCCCGCGGCGCGATCGCCGGCATCGCCGGGCGCCTCGAAGGCGCGGGCAAAGGCGCCGGTTGCGACGGAGGCGCCGGCATCGCCGGGCGCCTCGAAGGCGCGGGCGAGGACGACGGCGTCGTTGGCTGCGACGCGGCCCTCGGCGTCGTTGGCTGCGACGCGGCCCTCGGCGTCGCTGGCTGCGACGCGGCCCTCGGCGTCGCTGGGCGTACCCTGAAGGGCACCCCCCGTGGCGGGGGGCAGGCAGGCGGTGAGGATGCGGGCACACGTGGCGGCGTCGCCTGCGTCGCCGGACGCGGTGCAGACGCCGGAATCGGCTGGTGCGGATACGGCGCGGACATCGGGGGCCGCGGCGGAAGCGCGGATATGGGCGCCCGCGCGGGAGGCGCCGGGGCGGGCTAGCGCTGCAGGCCT
>JASHYF010000321.1 GCA_030043235.1 Solirubrobacteraceae bacterium
GCGGTCGGGTTCGAGTCTTGACCAGAGAAACGATGTAGCAGGGGCGGACATTCCTGAATTTTTGTCCGCTGGGGAGGATTCGCTCAAGGCCCGTGCGATCGTCTACACGGATGTTCGCGGACCATCCCGCCTTGATCGCCAGTACCTGTAGTTCGTCTGCCATCTGCAAGGAGGACGTGTAGATGACACTGTGGCGGCCGTCGCGACGACGACTACCGTCGCCGTCGGCATATGCCTCCAGGAATATACGCAGAATCGACGGCCCCCATTGGTGCACGTACTCGGGGATGCACTTCCGGTGAGAACGGCGACCGCATGCTTCAAGCGAATCCCTAAGGGCGACCTTGTGCGTTCGCACGACGCCGAGTCCTGTAGCGGGTGTGTAGGGACGAAGTCCCATGGAGCGAATGTTGTTCGCGATCTCGTCGAGCATCGGGCCGCGGTTTTGCGCGATGCAGATTTGATGCCCGTTCAGGCTTCCCTCTGCCAGCCAGTGACCCAAAAAGCGAGCGAACTCCTTCAGCGGAAAGGCCGAGCCCACGTAATGCCGTATGCGCTGACCGCCATCCGCTGATCGCCAAGTACGCTTAGTCCCCGGAATCTCGACTACGCCAGATTCTTGTCCCTGCCATCTCGCCGTCTTCTGATAAGCGACACGTTTGCCGAGGATGTCCTTTGCGTGGCGCACGCGATAGGGCTCTTCACCTCGCTTGTTCGCCTGCGTGTCGTAAGCCTTGACCCACATTCGATGCTCCGGGGTCACCAGTAGATCGACCTGCTCTGACCGCACTCGGTACATGGGGCCGTCATAGTCGCCTGCGAAGTGCTCTGTCGCATGCTGGTACTCAAGGCAGTCGGTAGTGGGATTGACAGTCGCGAACGTCTCCGATCCATCGACGTCGGGCCAACGCTTCCAGCCGTCGCTCGTAAGAACCTCGGTGTCCGCGTCGTAGCAAAAGACCCTGGACACGTTGCGGAGCGCGAAGGAGTAGTTCGCGTGCTCGAGCACGCTGCCGTGGCCCGAGCGGAGGATGTTGGCGAAGTACTCGCGCTGGTCCGTGCGGACCTTCGTCACGTTCGGGTTGGGCCCCGGCTCCCAGCTCCGGTAGCAGGCGCGTCCTCCGAACTCCACGAGCAGCTCGCCTGGGTTGGGGCTGCCATCGTCGTCCTCGAGCCGGCGGTGCAACCACGACTCGCCGCCGACGTCGGCGAGGTAGCCGCGCATGCCCTCCAGGTCGACCGACGGTCGCGCCACGAGGAAGACCGAGGGGTGCGTCTCGTGCATGGGGCGGACGATGGTAGGGCGTGCCGCGGACGTTTGCAGCGGGCTTTCGAGCGGCCGCGTACACTGGCCGGGAGTGACGGGCGCAGGCGAGGAGAACGGACCCCCCGCCGCCGAACGCGGGCCGTCCACCGACGCGCTTGGCGCGGCGGCGCCCGGAGCCGCAACCGCCGCCGAGGGCAGCGACCAGCCGATCGTGAGTGCGCGCGACCTGCGCCGCCGCTTCGGGGAAGGCGAGGCGGCGGTGGACGCGCTGGCGGGCGTCACCGTCGCATTCCCGCAGGGCCGCTTCGCCGCGATCATGGGGCCGTCCGGGTCGGGCAAGTCGACGCTCATGCACCTGCTGGCGGGGCTCGACCGCCCGACGTCGGGCACGGTGACGCTGGCGGGCCAGGAGCTCACGAAGCTCGACGACCGTGCGCTCACGCAACTGCGCCGCGACCGCGTGGGCTTCATCTTCCAGACGTTCAACCTGCTGCCCGTGCTGAACGCTGAGGAGAACATCCTGCTGCCGCTGTCGATCGCCGGGCGCGACGTCGACCGCGCGTGGTTCGAGCAGCTCGTGGACACGGTGGGCATTCGCGACCGCCTTAGCCACCGCCCCGCCGAGCTCTCCGGCGGCCAGCAGCAGCGCGTGGCGGTGGCGCGCGCGCTGATCTCCCGCCCGGCGGTCGTGTTCGCCGACGAGCCGTCCGGCAACCTCGACTCGAAGTCCTCGGATGACGTGCTCTTGCTGCTGCGCCACGCCGTGGACGACTTCTCCCAGACCGTGGTGATGGTCACCCACGACGCGCACGCCGCCTCGTTCGCAGACCGGCTGCTGCTGCTGGCGGACGGGCGCATCGTCCACGACGGGGAGGGTCCACGAAACGCCGAGCAGGCGCTCGACTTGATGAAGGCGATCGGCTGATGGGCAAGCTCGTCCTGCGCGGCTTCGCCCAGCGCAAGGTGCGGGTGGCGCTGACCGGCATCGCGATCGCGCTCGGCGTGGCGCTGATGGCGGGCACGTACATCCTCACCGACACGATCAACAACGCGTTCGCTGAAGTCTTCGGCAACGCCTACGAGAACAAGGCGGTGGTCGTCACCCAAAAGGAAACGCTCGGACGCGGAACCGCCTCGGAAGTCTCGCCGCTGAACGAAGCGACGCTCGCCCGCGTGCGCCGGGTACCCGGCGTGGCGGCGGCCTCCGGCGGCGTCTCGAGCAACGCGTCGCTCCTGACGACGAGCGGCAAACGGCTGACGACCGGCCAGGCGCCGGGGCTCGTCAACGCCGAGCAGCCGCCGCGCTTCGAGGCGTTCACGGCCGCCGAGGGCCACCTGCCGAGCGCGAACGACCAGGTGGCGATCGACCAGGCGACGGCCAAGCGCGACCACCTGAAGCTCGGCCAGCGGATCGTGATAGCGGGCAAAGCCCCGGCGCGCACGTACACGCTCGTCGGCATCGACAAGTTCGCGGGCAGCGAATCGTTTGGCGGCGCGAGCGTCGCGCTGCTGGTCCCCGGGGAAGCCCAGTACGTGGCCGGCGAACCGGGCGAATACGACAGCATCTACGTAGCCGCGAATCCTGGCGTCTCACCGCAGCAGCTGGCCTCGAGCGTGCGCGCGGCGCTGCCCTCGACGCTGACGGTGCGCACGGGCGCCCAGGAAGCCGCCAACCAGACCTCCGAACTGGAAGAAAAGCTCGGCTTCCTGCGCACGTTCCTGCTGGTGTTCGCCTACGTGGCGCTGTTCGTCGGCGCGTTCATCATCTTCAACACCTTCTCCATCACCGTCGCGCAGCGCACGCGCGAGTTCGGCCTGCTGCGCACGCTCGGCTGCTCGCGCGGCCAGATCATGCGCTCGGTCGTCGAGGAAGGCCTGCTGCTGGGCACGGGCGGGGCGGTCGCCGGCCTGTTCGCTGGCATCGGCCTCGCGCCCGCGCTCGACGGGCTGTTCAAGGTCCTCGGCGCCGACCTGCCGGACAACGGCACGGTGCTCGAGACGCGCACCGTGGTCGTCTCGCTGGCCGCCGGCATCCTCGTCACCGTGCTCGCCGGCTTCTTCCCGGCGCTGCGCGCGACGCGCGTGCCGCCGGTCGCGGCGATGCGCGAGGGCGTGGCGATCCCGCCGCCGCCGCTGCCCACCCGGCGAACGCTGATCGTGCGCTTCGTGCTCGGGCTGGTCGTCATCCTCGCCCTGGGCCGGATCGTGGGCCAGGGCGTGGGCGCCGTGCTCGTGGTCCTGTGGGTCGCGCGCGCGATCAGGCTGGGGGTGCGCCTGCGCCGTGAGGGCGAGCGTCCGCCCCGCCACTACCGGGTGATCCCCGCGCTCGGGCGCACGATCGGGCTGATGGTCAGCTGGCGCGGCGTCACCGGGCGCCTCGCGCGCGAGAACTCGGTGCGCCAGCCCGGCCGCACGCTCGTGACGGCGCTCGCGCTGACCGTCGGGCTGGGCCTGGTGGCGTTCATCTCGGTGCTCGCCGCCGGCACCAAGGCGACGATCGACCAGGCGGTCAGCCGCTCCTTCGCGGGCAGCCTGATCATCGACAACACGCAGAGCAACGGAGAAGGCGGCATACCCGCGGCGCTCGCGCCGGCGGTCCGGCGCGTCCCCGGCGTGGGCGCCGTGACGGCGGTCGCCTTCACGCAGGGCAGGGTGCGCGACCTCGCCAAGCCGGGCGCGCCGGTGATCGACGAAAAGAGCCGCGTGACCGCGCTCGAACCGAAGTCGCTTGTGAAGATGTACAAGGTCGAATGGGAACGCGGCTCGCGGGCCACGCTCGAATCGCTCGGGCCCGAAGGCACCGTGATCTCGAAGAAGTTCGCGAGCGCGCACCACGTGGAAGTGGGGCAGCGCCTGTCGGTGCTGACGCCCTCCAGCCACCAGGTGACGCTGAGGGTGGTGGGCATCGTCAAAGAAGAAGTGCTCGGTCTGATGTCCAACGTCACGATCCTGCGCTCGCTCGCGCGCGCCGCGTTCGGGCAGCGCCAGGACGGCGTGGACTTCGTCACCTACGCTCCCGGGGCGAACACCGCGGAAGCGCGCCGCGGCATCGATGCGCTGCTGCGCCGCGATTTCCCCCAGGCGCACTCGCAGACCGCCGCCGAATACACCAAAGAACAGAGCGGCAAAGTCAACACGCTGCTGGTGCTCGTGTACGTGCTGCTCGCGCTGTCGGTGATCGTGTCGTTGTTCGGGATCGTCAACACGCTGGTCCTCTCGATCTACGAGCGCACCCACGAGCTCGGCATGATGCGCGCGATCGGCGCCTCGCGCCGCCAGATCCGTCAGATGATCCGCTACGAGTCGCTGATCACCGGCCTGATCGGTGGCGTGCTCGGCCTCGTGATCGGCGTCCTCGGGGCGGTGCTCGTGACGACGCTGCTGCTCGCGGGATCGGGCTATGTGCTCTCGATCCCGGTCGGCACGCTGATCCTGCTGCTGATCGCCGCGGCGGTCGTGGGCCTGCTCGCCGCGCAGCTGCCCGCGCGCCGCGCCGCCAAGCTCGACGTGCTCGGCGCGCTGGCGAGCGAGTGACCGGGCGCGGAGCCCCCGCCAGCGAGTGACCCGTGCTCGGCGCGCTGGCGAGCGAGTGATCCGAGCGAGAAGCCTCGGCGGCTAAGCTGCGAGCTTCATGGCCGCCGCAGCCCCAGCCCAGCCGACGGACCCCGAGCTCGAGGCCACGGCCTGGGACCTCGAGCCGCTCGTCGACGGCGAGGGGCAGGAGGGCGTGGAGCGCCGCTTGAGCGACGCGCTCGCGCGCTCGCAGGCGTTCGCCGCGCGCCACGCCGGCAAGCTCGGCGAGCTCGACAGCATGGGCCTACGCGAGGCAATGGAAGAGCTTGCGGTGATCCACGAGCTCGCCTCGCGCGCCGGCTACTACGCGGCGCTGCGCTTCTCCACGGACACCGCCGATCCCGCCAACGGCGCGCTGCTGCAGAAGGTGCAGGAGCAGGAGACCCGCATCCAGACGACGCTGACGTTCTTCGAGCTGGAGTGGGCGGCGCTCGACGATGCGCGCGTGGAGGAGCTGCTCGCCGGCGAGGGCCTCGCGTTCTGCGCGCACCACCTGCGCAACGTGCGCCGCTACCGCGAGCACCTGCTGAGCGAGCCCGAGGAGAAGATCCTCACCGAGAAGGCGCTCACCGGAGCGAACGCGTGGACGCGCCTGTTCGAGGAGCTGACCTCGGCGATCGAGGTTGTGCTCCCGGGTGCGGGTGGATCGCCGGCGGGTGCAGGCGGATCGCCCACGGGCGCAGCCCGCGCCGCGGGCAGCGGAGAAGACGGCGCCGCAGGGAGCGGAGAGAACGGCCGCGAGGACACGGGCGAGAAGGTCGCGCTCGACGTCGCGCTGAGCCGCCTGGCCCTCGCCGACCGCGAAGTGCGACGTACGACCGCCGAGGCGGTCACCGCCGCGCTCGCGCCCGGCCTGCGCACGCGCGCGTTCCTGTTCAACACGCTGCTCGCGGACAAGGCCACCGACGACCGGCTGCGCAGCTATCCACACTGGCTGGCCGCGCGCAACCTGGCCAACGAGGCAAGCGACGAGTCTGTGCGGGCGCTGATCGAGGCGGTGCGCGCGCGCTATGAGATCCCCCGGCGCTGGTATCGGTTGAAGGCGAAGCTGCTGGGGGTCGAGCGGCTGGCCGACTACGATCGCATGGCGGCGGTCACCGAGGACGAGGTCGGCTTCTCCTTCGCGCAGGCGCGCGAGATCGTGCTCGACTGCTACTCCTCGTTCTCCCCCGAGCTGGGCGCGCTCGCCAAGCGCTTCTTCGACGAGCGGCGCATCGACGCGCCCGTGCGCCCGGGCAAGCGCGGAGGCGCCTTCTGCGCGGCCGCCGTGCCGTCTGTGTTCCCGTACGTGCTGCTCAACTACACCGCGCGCCGGCGCGACGTGCTCACGCTCGCGCACGAGCTCGGCCACGGCGTGCACTTCGCGCTCGCCGCGCCACAGGGAATCTTCCAGCAGAGCACGCCGCTCACGCTCGCCGAGACCGCCTCCGTGTTCGGCGAGACGATCGTGTTCGGACGCCTGCTGGAGGAGGACACCGCGCCGGCCTCGCGCCTCGCGCTGCTCGCGGAGAACCTCGAGGACACGATCGCCACCGTCTTTCGCCAGATCGCGATGAACCGCTTCGAGGAGCTCGTGCACACGAACCGGCGCGAGCAGGGAGAGCTGTCGGTGGAGCGCTTCGGGGAGCTGTGGGCGGAGAGCCAGTCGGAGATGTTCGGCGACTCGGTCGAGCTCACCGACGGCTACCGCACGTGGTGGTCCTACATTCCCCACTTCATCGGCAGCCCCGGCTACGTGTACGCGTACGCCTACGGCCAGCTGCTCGCGCTGTCGGTGTACGAGCGCTACGAGCAGACCGGGCCCGAGCTCGTGCCGCGGTACCTGGAGATGCTCGCGGCGGGGGGGTCGAAGAGCCCCGAGGAGGTCGGGGCGATCGTCGGCGTGGATCTCGCCGATCCCGAGTTCTGGACGGCCGGGCTGGACCTGGTCGAGCGCCAGCTTCAGCAAGCCGAAGCGGCCGCGCAGGGATCGGGGCGGTTGTAGCTCGCGCCGCGAGCGATCGCGATGCCCAGTCGGGGCACGACGCTAGTGGAATGGCGGGGTCGCGTCGCTCTCCGCGCGCGCCACGCCCCTGCTGTCCCTGAGCACCAGGCTGACCAGGTAGTTGCCGCGCTGCCGTGGCACCGGAACCCAGAATTTCCCTGCGATCGACTCGTGTTCGACCGTCGGGCGGATCTTCGCCGCTGGCACATCCAGCCACCACTGCTTCGCGAGCAGCTGTCTACTTTCGCTCGACAGCAGCGACCATTCGAGCGTCACCTCCTCGCCCGCGAACCCGTCGAGGTCGACCGTGTAGCTGATCATCGCCCCGATCGGATACAGCCGGCTGCCGATGACGTCCGCGCGCGAGTCGTCGAACGCGGTGGCGACGGCTTCGGCCGCCTTGACCGGGTTGGGGTCGTACGTCAGCGCCTTGTCGATCTCAGCGGTTGCGCCGCACGCTGACCGGCACGCGCTGGGCAGCGCCAGCCTCGGAGTCGCCCCCCTGGGGCTCGTCCCCGAGGCTCCTGTTTTCGGTTCTTTCCCTCGCGCTGCGCCCGGGGGACTCGGCGCCGACTCTTCGGCGGCCGCAAGGACGTCGACGACGGCGGCCGCCTTGGCCTTCGGCGCCCCCGTGCCTTCTGCGACCGACGCGCCCTGGACGTGGTGAACTACCGGCCCGGAAGGCTGCTGTGAGATCGAGCTCGTGCTCGAGGAGCCGCTGGCGCTCGTCGTCGTCGCGACCTTCCCAGGGTGGCTCCCGCCACTGGACGTGCCCGTCGTCGAGGTGGACGTGCCGGTCGTCGAGGTGGACGTGCCCGTCGTCGAGGTGGAGGTGCCCGTGATGCCCGTCGAGGTGCTCGTCCTCGCCATCGGCGCGCCCGCGGGCGCGCTCGAGGTAGGCGCGTGCGGCGCGCTCGCGTCGGCTGCCAGCCGGTAGGCGATCGCCCCCGTCTGGGCGGTATAGGGAGAGCCCCGCACCGCGCCTTCCCCTTGCACCCGTGCGTCGTACTGTTCGAGGCTGACTTCCGGGTAGGCGGTCACGCCGCTGAAGTTCGCTTCGAGCGCGTTCGAGGTCTTCGGCAGCAGCGCAACGACGGCGCCGATGGCGCCCGCGACGGTGCCCACCGTGGCTATGACTGCGAGGACGCGACTCCTGGTGCTGAACAGGAGCTCGCGTATGTTTCTCTTGCGGCGCCTCGCTTTGCGCGGCGGCGTGCGCGCGGCTGACGACCGGGCCGGTCGCGACGCCCGGCCCGGCCGCGACGCCCGGCCCGGCCGCGATTTTTGCGGTTTGCTGTGCGGAGCCATGCCCTTGGTTGCTCTTCCGACGGCAGAGCCAGACGCCCCCGGCGGGCGCGTACAGGCTATAGGGAGTCTTCTGGAGTGTCCAACTCGGCTCAGCTCGCGGCGCGCGATCAGAGCCGGACCGTCTCAGAACAGCCCCAGCGCGCCGCCTGCCTGATGCACGAGGTCGAACAGCGGTTGGGGGATGATGCCAAAGAAGATCGTCGCCGCGCCGGCGAGCACGGCCACGAGCGCCACCTCGAGCTGCGTTGATGCGGCCGCCTAGGTTCGCAGCCCCGTTGGCGGAGGGGGCGGCTCGGAGACTCGGCGCGGAGGTGGCAGTGGTTTCGCACCAGTTACGCCGCGTTCGTCTCGAAAGAGGCAGAGAACCTGTCCCGTAGGTCGCGCAGCACTCGGCGCGATCAGGCCAGCCCAGCCCTCGCGAGCAAGCTGCTCGCCGATCTGTTGGTAGGCGAGCCAGCCACTACTCGAGGGGCCTGGCAATGCGAGGCCGACAGCCGCCAGACGATCACCTGACGCCAGGTCGGCGACCTCGACGTCGACGTTCCATGTCCACATCTCCCGTGGCATCTGTGCGAGTGGCGGTATCGCTCGCTCGGCCAAGTGCCCGATACCACTCCGCCCAGGCGGTCTCCTCGCTGTCCGCGAGATAGATGGCGTCTACGACGTCGCCGCGTTGCCAGCGGTTGTCAGGCGGCGGGTAGCGCTTGGGGAGCGGGGAAGCCCCTGGGTAGGCGTGCTTGACCCAGCGTCCGCGCACGGCGATCGCTGTGACGGCGAGCGCCACGTCAGCTTGCGCCTGGGTCCTCGAGCCCTGAGATCAGGCGGGCGACAGAACGGTAGTCGCCTTTGGCGATGCGGTCGATCGGCTTGTCATCGTCGAGTGCGGGGATCGGCTTGCTCAACCAGACCGGGATGTAGGAGGGGCGGATGACGCGGGCAAGGCGTTCGACCAGCGATGAGAGCTCGGCCAGTCGCTCGGCACGCACTCCGCTCGGGGCGCTTCGGCGGGCGAGCCATTCGCGGACCGTGCTCGGCGCCGCTCCGGTCGCGCGGGCGATGTCACGGTCGGACAGGTGGCCGGTGTCATGGACGTGGATTGCCTCTTCGGCGTACGCGAGTGTCATGGCTCAACGATAGCGCATCGGCGTGAAACCGGCAAGATACTGGCAGCAAGCGGGACCGACGATCGTCTTCGTCATCGTCGTAGATCGTGCTCGCTGCGATTGCTAGCCAGGTTCCACTATTATAAGAAGCTCTCGACGGCACAGCTAGAGCGATGCGAGGCGTGCCTGTCGAACCTCGCGCGGCCAGGAAGCGCGAGAGCGCCGCCAGCAGCGCGTGATCCGCTGGCGGCAGACCGCTATCGGCACTGCGATTTCCACGTCCTCGATGAGCGACGTCTGTGGCGAGGACTCTCCGATGTTGCTCGCGCACTCCAGCTCGGCGACTGAGGCCGGCCTCGCTCAGAA
>JASHYF010000322.1 GCA_030043235.1 Solirubrobacteraceae bacterium
ACCCGATGGCGAGCGCGTTCGTCGAGGCCGGCGTGCAGGCGGGCCTCGCGCGCAACGAGGACTTCAACGGCGAGACGCAGGACGGCGTCGGCCTCTATCAGGTGACCCACCGCGGCGGCATGCGCGTGAGCGCCGCCGTGGCCTACCTGCACCCGGTGAGCGAGCGGCCCAATCTGACCGTGATGCCCTACATGCTCGTCCAGCGCGTGCTGTTCGAGGGCGCGCGCGCGGTCGGCGTGGAGGCGAGCCAGCTCGGCCAGCCGCGCGAGCTGCGCGCCGAGCGCGAGGTGATCCTGTGCGGGGGCGCGTACAACTCGCCGCAGCTGTTGATGCTCTCGGGAATCGGGCCGGCCGAACACCTGACGATGCGCGAAATCGAGGTGCTGCTCGACCAGCCGGCCGTGGGCGAGAACCTCTCAGATCACGCCGGCGCGTACGCCGTGTGGACGACGCCCGAGGAAGTGAGCCTGCTGCGCTCGCTCGAGCCGGAGGCGCTGGAAGAGTTCGAAGCCACGCAGACCGGCCCGTTCGCGTCCAACCTCGCCGAGGCCGGCGGCTTCGCCCGGGTCGCGCCGGACGCGCCCGCGCCCGACGTCCAGTTCCACTTCGTGCCCGTGCAGATCATCGACGAGGGCATGACCGACCCCGAAGCCCACGGCTGCCTGGTCTCACCGTGCCTGCTCACGCCGCACAGCCGCGGCAACGTGCGGCTGGCCTCCAAAGACCCGACCGCCAAGCCGATCGTGCACCACTCCTTCTACACCGCGGGCGACGACCTGGAGCGCATGATCGCGGGCATGCGCCTGACGCTCGAGATCTGCGCGCAGCCCGCGCTCGCGCCGTACTGCGTGGAGCCGTGCATCGGCGCCTCGGGCGACAGCGACGAGGCGCTGCGCGATCTGATCGCGCGCACCACCTACTCGGTCTATCACCCGGTCGGCACCTGCCGCATGGGCGCCGACGCGCAGGCGGTCGTCGACGCCGAGCTGCGCGTCAACGGCCTCGAGGGCCTGCGCGTGGTGGACGCGTCGGTGATGCCGGTGGTGCCGCGCGGCAACACCAACGCGCCGGTCATCGCCATCGCCGAGCGCGCCTCCGACCTGATCCGCCACGGTCGCGCGCTGGCCGAGCCCCACCCGGGCGCGAGCGCCGGGGCCGCCGCGGTGGCCGCGACGCCGCAGACCGCGTCGGTATAGCCGGGCGCAGCCGCTCGAGCGACCGATGAACACCTCGCCGCGAGCGATCCATCACCTCAGCTGCGGCACCATGTGCCCGCGCGGAGCGCGCCTGGTGACGGGCAAAGGCGGCCTGCTCGGGGAGGCACGATTCGTCTGCCACTGCATGCTGATCGAGGGTGCAGAGGGCCTCGTGCTGGTCGACACCGGCTTCGGGCTGGACGACGCGCGCAGGCCGCGCCAACTGGGCGTGGTCTTCAACGCGCTGCTGCGCCCGCGTCCCAGCGTCGCGGAGACCGCCGTCTCTCAGGTCCGCGAGCGCGGCTTCGAGCCCGGCGACGTGCGCCACATCATCACCACGCACCTCGATCTCGATCACGCCGGCGGCCTGCCCGACTTCCCGGACGCGGAGGTGCACCTGCTCGGCCGCGAGCTGAGCGCCGCGATGAAGCCGAGCTGGCACGACAGGCCGCGCTACGTGGCCGCGCACTGGGCGCACGGTCCGCGCTGGATCGAGCACGAGGCGGGCGGCGATGAGTGGTTTGGCTTTCAGGGCGTGCGCATCCTGCCAGGCAGCGACGCGGAGATCCTGCTGATCCCGCTGGCCGGCCACACACACGGGCACACGGGCGTCGCGGTCAGGCGCTCGGACGGCTGGCTGCTGCATTGCGGCGACGCGTTCTTCCACCACGGCGAGGTCGCCACGCCGCCTCACGCCCCGCGGGGGATCACCGCGTTTGCGGCCTTCGACGAGGTCGACGGCGCCGCCCGGCGCGAGAACGTCGAGCGCCTGCGCGAGCTGGCTGCTCGCCACGGCGAGGAGGTCGAGCTGATCTGCTCGCACGACCCGCTGTATCTGGACGCCGCTCAGGGCGAGGAGCAGGCGGCGGCTTTCGGGGTGCGCTAGCCGGCTGAGGGCGCGGAGGCTTCGCGCGCCTGGCGCACCAGGCGTCGCATCCCCCTGATCCAGCGTTCGGGATCGGTGCCCTTGCGCGCCATGAACGTGGCGACGTTCTCGTGCGGGAGGATCAGGAAGCGCTCCTCGCGGATGCCCGCCACGACCGCCTCGGCCACCTCCTCCGGCTCGATCAGCCCGCCGGCGGACAACGCGGCCGCGGCGGTCGCCTCCTGCATCCCGCGTTCGAGCATCGGCGTGCGCACGCCCTGCGGACAGATGCACGACACGCGCACCCCCCGTTCGGCGTATTCGATCGACAGCCACTCCGCCAGCGCCACCGCCGCGTGCTTGGTGACGCTGTACACGAGCGAGGAGACCTGCGTGAGCAGGCCGGCGGCGGAGGCGGTGTTGATCAGGTAGCCCTCGCCGCGCGCGAGCATCTCCGGCAGGAGCGCGCGCGAGGCCCACACGTGCGCCATCACGTTCACGCGCCACGCTTCGTCCCAGCACTCGTCGGGGACCTCCGGACCGCCGCCCATGCCGGCGACGCCGGCGTTGGAGACGAACACGTCGATCGGGCCGTTCGCCTCGCTCGCCTTGGCGATCAGCTCGCGCACCCCGCTCTCGCGTCCGGCGTCGAACTCCACCGCGAGGCCGCCGATCTCCTGCGCCACGCGGCGCGCCCCGTCTCCGTCGCGGTCGGCGACCACCACGGCGCGCGCGCGCTCGTGCGTGAAGCGCCGCACGAGCGCCTGGCCGATGCCGCCGGCGGCGCCGGTGACCACGATGTGCCTGTCGAGGAGATCCACGGCGGGTACCCTATGGCAATCGTGATCCTGGAGGACGGCGTCGAGGACGGCAGCGCCGGAGATCGGCCGGTGGCATCCCCGTGGGGGGAGCTGCGCTACAGCGCCGAGCTGGCGCGGCTGCTGGCGGACCCGCGCGTGCGCTCGCCGGAGCGGCGCGCCGGCGCGCCGCCGGTGCTGCTGCTTCCCGGGTTCATGGCGGGCGATGCGTCGCTCACGGTCATGCGCGCGTGGCTTCGCCGTCGCGGGCACCGCGTGGTGATGAGCGGCATCTACGCCAACGTCGACTGCTCCGGGCGGCTGCTGAGCCGCCTGGAGACGCGTCTGGAAGCACTGTCGGAGGGCTGCGAGGGCCCTGTGGTGCTGATCGGGCAGAGCCGCGGCGGCGCGCTCGCGCGCGCCCTCGCCGTGCGCCGTCCCGAGCTGGTCTGCGGGCTGGCGATGCTGGGAACCCCCGTGCGCAACGCGCTCGTCGTATCGGCGCCGGTTCTGCGCACCGTGCGCTGGATCGCCTGGCTCGGCGACCTGGGCGTGCCGGGAGTGTTCTCCACGGGCTGCCGCGACGGGGACTGCTGCGCCGGCTTCAGGGCCGCCCTCAGCGCGCCGCTCGCACCCGGCCTGGAGGCGCTCGCGGTGTACTCGCGCAGCGACGCGATCGTCGACTGGCGCGCGTGCGTGGACCCGTACGCCCGCTCGGTCGAGGTCGACTCGAGCCACTGCGGCATGTCCGTGCACCCGGCCGTCTATCGTGAGCTCGAGAGCGTGCTCGACGCGACCGCCGAGGATCGCCTCGC
>JASHYF010000323.1 GCA_030043235.1 Solirubrobacteraceae bacterium
AACGTAACAGGTGCGTGGGCAGGTCGATCGATCTGCGCCGACAGGGAGGCGACTACCGCCGGGCTTTCGGTCCGGTGCGCCACGAGATGGGCGACCGTAGCTGCACGTGCACCCGATGCTCAGAGAGCTGCGCTTGCGCACCAGGAACAGGCGCCGACGGACACGCTCGCGTTCCGCGCGTACTTCGAAGCTCGGCAGCCAGATCGTTGGCGCCAGCTCGCGCCTTGAGAGCTCCGCCAGCACCCACGCGTCGATCCTATCTGTCTTGCAGGCGAGGGGCGTCAACTTTCGCGGTCGCTCTCGATGACACGCGGAGCGTGCGACTGAGGAGGCCTCCTTCCTCATTCCTCACATTCATTCCAGCGACCCCAGCCCGAGCGCGGCGAGATGTTCGCGGTAGCCGACGCCGTAGGCGGTGGGCGTCCCGGAGTAGCTGCTGATGAGCGACGGCTCGCGTGCACAGCTGCCGACGAACCACGCCCAGCCGAGATAGGAGATGGCGTGGCTGTCGGCGAAGTCGAGGAATGGCGGATACAGCGTGTCGCCGCAGTCGAGCTCGCCGAACTCCCCCACCACGATCGGCACCTGGGCGGACAGCGGGGCGAGCACTTCCTGCCAGCAGGCAGAGTCGTAGCAAGGCGAGTATTCGGGTTCCTTGGGGTTCTTCCAGTAGATGTGGATGCTCGCCGCGAGCTGGTGCAGCGGGTCCACGGGCTCGTATTGCAGCCATCTGTCGAGATCGCCCGCGTACTGCGGCCCGCCGACCATCACCACATTGGTCGCACCCGTCGCGCGCACGCTGTCCAGCAGCTGCTGCATGCCTGCGGCCTGGTACTTGAAGCCCTTGCATGTGCCGCCCGCGCTGCCGTCGAGATCGCACTTCCAGGCCGCTTCTGAGTCGGTGTTGCGATTGGGGTAGGGCTCGTTGAAGAGGTCGAAGATCACCGCGGGATTGCCCTTGAAGGCTTCCGCCACCGAGCTCCAGAACGCCGGCGCGTAGCGCTCGTCGGGCATCGGCTCCTGGCGGGTGGCCTTCTTGGCGCCGCCGGTCGAGGAGAAGTGCATGTCGACGATCACGTACATCCCGGCGGCGTTCAGCGCGTCCACGTACTGCTCGATCGCTTCCTGGTAGGCCCGTCCCGAATAGGCGGGCTTGACGCCCTGCACGCCCAGCCAGCAGGACTCGTTGAGCTCCACCCGCGCGGCGTTGAAGCCCCACGACCGCATCGCCGCGATCGAGCTCGGGCTGGCCTCTTCGTCGCCGTCGAAGATGCTGTTCTCGCTCACGCACGCGTACTCGGTGCCAGAGGTGTCGGCGCCGCGCAGAACCACCTGTTCTCCCTCCCAGTCGACCAGGTGGCTGCCGCTGATCGCAATCGACACGACGGGCGCGGCGGCTGCGACGGCGGGCCGCGGCGAGCATGCAAGTCCGAGCGCGACCACGGCAGGCGGCAGCGACCGCGCGAGCCGCGCCCGGCGACCGTCTGATCGCGCTCGCTTATTCGTAGGTGAACCGATCACCCGGCGGGTTCGCCTGGCTCTCCACCTTGCCCACCTCCGCCTTGACTTCCACGACGCCGGCCTTGCCCTTGGGCGTGGTGGCCGTGCAGGTGGTGTTCGAGCTGCAGTCGACGTCGCTGGCGCTCTTCTTGCCGAACTCGAACTTGGTCGCGCCCGAGCCCACGGCAAACCCGTCGCCGGTGATCGTCACGCTCGTGCCGCCGGTCGTGGGACCGCTGTCGGGCGTGATGCCTTCAACCGCGGGCGTGTACTCGAACTTGTCGTGCTTGGAGGTCGGGCTGGTTCCGCCCGCGGTGGTGACGGTCACGTTCTCCGTCCCCGCGCCCGCAGGGGCGACGGCGGCGATCGACGTGGCGGATTCGACGGTGAAATGGGCGCTGGCCGCGCCGAAGTGCACCGACGTGGCGCCCGCGAGGTTCGTGCCGGTGATCGTCACCGGCGTGCCGCCGCCTCCCGGTCCCTTCGTGCTCGAGAGCTTGGTGACCGTGGGCGCGAGCACGTAGCTGAAGCGATCGGCGGGCACGGGCGGGCTCGTGCCGTCGGGCGTGGTGACGGTGACGTTCACCGTCCCCACCGGGCCGGCCGGCGAGACCGCGGTGATCGAGGTGGGGGAGTCCACGGTGAAGCTCCTCGCGGCGTTCGCGCCGAAGTGCACCGCCGTGGCCCCTTCGAGGTCGGAGCCTGTGATCGTCACTTCCGTGCCTCCTGCGATCGGCCCGGCGGCGGGTTCGACAGCGCTGACCGACGGAAGCGGTTCGCCGTAAGCGAGATCGTGCTCGCCGCCTGCCGCGATGCCAACGACCCCGCCGAGGCCGCTGACGGCGACGGGGACGTCGCTGGATCCGCCTGTGCTTCCGTCTCCGAGCTCCCCGTACTTGTTTTCGCCCCACGTCATGACCGTGCCGTCGCTCAGCAGCGCCATGCTGTGCAGGCCGCCGGCCGAGATCGCGCTCGCGCCGCTGAGCCCGCTCACCGCCACCGGCGCTTCGTGACTCGGTTCGATGCTGCCGTCCCCGAGCTGGCCGGACCCGTCCGCTCCCCAGGCCGTCACCGTGCCGTCGCTGAGCAGCGCCAGGCTGTGATACGCGCCGGCCGCGACCGCGACCGCGCCGCTCACGCCTTCCACCGGCACCGGCACGTCGCTGGTGTGTTCTGCGGGTTCTTCGGGTTCTTCTTCTTTTTCTTCTTCCACGACGCCGATGCCGAGCTGGCCGGATTCGTCGGAGCCCCACGCCTTGACTGTGCCATCGCTCAGCAGCGCCAGGCTGTGTTCTTCGCCCGCGGCCACGGCCGTCGCGTTCGTGAGGTCTTTGACGTCCACGGGCACGTCGCTGTTCAGCTGGCGTCCGTCGCCGAGCTGGCCGCGTTCGCCGTTGCCCCAGGCCTCGACTTTGCCGTCGCTCAGCAGCGCCAGGGCGTGTTCGCCGCCGGCCGCGATCGCGCTGACTCCGGTGAGCCCTTTCACCGGCACGGGAACGTCGCTTTCTTCGGTGCTGCCGTCTCCGAGCTGACCGGATTCGTTTGCGCCCCAGGCCATCACCGTGCCGTCGCCCAGCAGCGCCAGGCTGAAGTTCTGGCCGGCCGCGATCGCCTTCACGTCGAGCAGCCCTTCGACTTC
>JASHYF010000324.1 GCA_030043235.1 Solirubrobacteraceae bacterium
GACGATCGCGCTGCTGCTCTCCACGGCGTGGCTGTTGCCGTGGTATGCGATCTGGGCGCTGCCGCTAGCGGCCGTCAGCGGCGACCGGCGCCTGCGCGCCGGCACGCTCGTGCTGTGCGCCTACGCGCTGCTGATCCACCTGCCGCTCGCCGATCCGCTGCTCAGCCCGCCTCGCCCCCACGTCGTCACGCGCGTCCCCACGCGCGTCCCCGGCATTCGACACAGCCTCGAACTCACCGGTTTCCAGGTGCTCGAGCACGTCCATCTCGATCTCCGCTGGTGAGATGTGCGGGCGCAGGCGGCGCAGGCGGATGGCGTCGAGGCGGCGGAACTTGAGGATCTCGAGCACGTACACGAGGTACACGCTGGCGGCGGCGACGAGCAGCCCGATGGCGAGCACGACGAGCGTCCAGCCGGTGTTGAAGTGGCCTTTGTGGTCTGAGTAGGGGAGGAAGCGCAGCGCGAGGGCGAGGCCGGCGAGCATCAGCGTCCACGCGTACAGGTAGGCGATGGTGCGCCTGCTGGAGAAGCCGATGCGCGCCATGCGGTGGTGGAAGTGCTCGGTGTCGGGGCGATAGACCGGCTGGCGGTACTTGAGGCGCTTGAGCACCACGAAGGTGGTGTCGAGGAACGGCACGGCGAGCAGGATGAGCGGCAGCACGAACGACACGACCGCGGCGGTCTTGACGGCCGCCTCGACGGTGATGACGCCCATGAGCAGGCCGAGCAGGTTGGCGCCGGCGTCGCCCATGAAGCTGGAGGCGGGCGGGAAGTTGTAGAAGAGGAAGCCCAGCGCGGCCCCGGCGGTGATCGCGGCGAGCACGCCCGGCTGCTGGCGGTTCAGGTCGAAGGCGATGATCGCCATGGTGGCGGCGATGATCACGCACACGCCCGCGGCGAGCCCGTCGACGCCGTCGGAGAAGTTGACGACGTTCATCATCACGACGAGGCCGATCACGGTGAGGATCGGGCCGGCGTCGGCGGGACCGGTGTTGGGGAACGCGAGCCGCCCGGCGAACGGCAGCGTGATGGCCTTCACGGCGACGCCGTAGTGCACGACGATCACCGCCGCGAGCGTCTGCCCGGCGAGCTTGAGCGCGGGGTGCAGGTCGAAGCGGTCGTCGAGCGCGCCGACGAGGGTGATCGCGACGGCCGCGAGCAGCACGCCATGCCACAGCTCGCCCTGGTGTTCGCGCGCGTAGCCGGCGGGCAGCCAGATGAGCCCGGCGACGAGCGCGCCGGCGAGGATGGCAAGCCCGCCGAGCAGCGGCGTGGGGCGCTCGGAGAGGCCGCGCTCGCGCGGCTCGTCGATCATGCCGAGCGCCCTCGCCAGGCGCATCGTGAACGGCGTCATCAGCGCGGTGAGCACCGCGGCGAGGAGAAAGGCGTAGAGCGCGTCGAGCTCGGTCGGATGCACCATCGGCTCTCACACAGCATCGCACGCCGGCAGGTCGAGGGCGCCGCAGGGGGGCGCGCATGCAACTCCGCCGTCACCCGCCGGTGGCTTCGGCCCCCTATTTTTTATTTAGGAGGATCTACGCTGGCGCGCCGGCGGCGAGGTTCTCGTACAGCGGGTAGCGCTCGACGATCGCGCCGACGCGGCCCGCCAGCTCGCCCGCGCGGGACTCGTATTCGGGGGTGAGCGCGATCGCGAGGATCCGCCCGGCCTCCTCGAAGTCCTCGCGCTGCAGGCCGCGCGTGGCGAGCGCGGGCGTGCCGATGCGCAGGCCGGAGGCCTCGATCGGCGGGCGCGGGTCGAAGGGCACGGCGTTGCGGTTGACGGTGATGTTGATGTCGTGCAGGCGATCCTCCGCCTGCTTGCCGGTGAGCGTGGGCTCGGCGTCGCGCAGGTCCACGAGCACGAGGTGCACGTCGGTGCCCCCGGTGAGCACGTTGACGCCGTGGCCGGCCTTCAGCAGCGCCCGCGCGAGCGTCTGCGCGCCCTCGACCGTGCGGCGCTGGCGCTCGGCGAACAGCTCGCTGGCGGCGATCTTGAAGGTGACGGCCTTGGCGGCGATGGCGTGCTCGAGCGGGCCTCCCTGCTGGCCGGGGAACACCGCGGAGTCGATCTTCTTGGCGTACTCCTGCTTGCACAGGATCACCCCCGCGCGAGGGCCGCCGAGCGTCTTGTGCGTGGTGGTGGTGACCACGTCCGCGCCGAAGTCGATCGGGTTGGGATGCAGCCCGGCGGCGACGAGGCCGGCGAAGTGCGCCATGTCGACCATCAACAGCGCGCCCACCTCGTCGGCGATTTCCTTAAAGCGCGCGAAGTCGAGCTGGCGCGGGTACGCGGACCAGCCGGCGAGCAGCAGCTGCGGACGCTGCTCGCGGGCGATGCGCGCGACCTCGTCCATGTCGATCAGGCTGGTCTCGCGGTCGACCTCGTAGGCGACGATCTCGTACAGCCGCCCGGACACGTTGGCCTTCATGCCGTGCGAGAGGTGGCCGCCGTGGGCGAGCGACAGGCCCATGATCTTCTCGCCGGGCGCGAGCAGCGCGTGGTAGGCGGCGGCGTTGGCCTGCGAGCCGGAGTGCGGCTGCACGTTCGCGTGCTCGGCGCCGAACAGCGCCTCGGCGCGGTCGATGGCGAGCTGCTCGGCCACGTCCACCCACTCGCAGCCGCCGTAGTAGCGCCGCCCGGGGTAGCCCTCGGCGTACTTGTTCGTGAGCACCGAGCCCTGGCATTCGAGCACCGCGCGCGGCACGAAGTTCTCCGAGGCGATCATCTCGAGCGTGCCCTGCTCGCGCTCGAGCTCGCCGCGCAGCGCGCCGGCGACCTCGGGGTCGACCTCGGCGAGCGGGCGGTTGAAGTAGTCGGGGCTGGGCTCTGACACGGCGCTCTCCTTACCCTAGGTGAGAACTGTTGTGCCCAGGCGCGCGGCGGGTTCGCTGGCCGCTCCACGGTGGTCGCTTCCACCTCAAACGCCAGTTGCGGCAGCTGTCACGAGGCTAGCAGCCCGAGCGGGTGGCGGCGGGGCGCAGGATCGGCCCCGTCCAAACCGAGCAGGCCCGGCGAGTGTTTTTCTTTTCCGGCTGCCGGAGGTGATACATCTCGAGGATGCAATTGGTGCTCCCAGTCCTCGAAGTGCTCCCAGGCTTCGCCTCCCCACGTTCGGCCCGCCGGCCGCCGCATCGTCCCCGGAGGGGGAGCGCACGCCGATGAGCCCCGCGACGCAAGCTCAGGCCGGCGCCCGTGTTGACGCCGCCGCCCCGCCCAAGCTCCTGCGGACGCTCGTCGAGCGATTCGACCCCGCGGTGTTCGATGCGCGCCGCGCGGTGACCCGGATCCGGCTGGCGATCGGCGAGGAGCGATCGTGGGATGCCGTGGTGGTGGATGGGCTGGCCCACCTCGAGCGTCCGGGCTCACGCCCGGACGCCGTGCTCAGCGCCGACGCGCAGACGTGGCGTGCGATGGCGGTGGATGTGCGCGAGGGGATGGACGCCTACCGCGCGGGGCGTCTGTCCATACGCCGCAACATGCACGTGGGGGTCGGCTTCCTGGCAGCGACGAGCGGGAGCGCCGAGCCGGGACGCCTGCGCTTTTACAGTGTGCCCACGCGCAGCGCCCGCCTGTCGATCCTCGAGGCCGGCACCGGGCCCGCGGTCCTGGCGCTGCACGGCCTGGGCGCCACGAAGGGGTCGTTCCTGCCCACGGTCGCGGCGCTGGCCGATCGCTTTCGGGTGATCGCCGTCGACCAGCCCGGCTTCGGCGACTCGGACAAGCCGATCGGCGCTGCCTACGACTCCCGCTACTTCGCCGGCTGCGCGATCGACCTGCTCGACGCGCTCGAGCTCGAGCGCGTCCATCTGGTCGGCAACAGCCTCGGTGGGCGCGTGGCACTGGAGATCGCGCTGCGCAACCCCGAGCGCGTCGAGCGCCTGGGCCTGCTCGCGCCGTCGCTCGCCTGGCGGCGCGGACGCCCGTGGCTGCCGCTGCTACGGCTCACGAGACCCGAGCTGGGGCTCGTCCAGCTGGCCCCGCGGCCGCTCGTGGAGGCGATCGTGCATCGCCTGATCCCAGGCGCGGACGAGGGCTGGACGGCCGCCGGCGTGGACGAGTTCCTGCGCGCATACCTCACTCCAGCCGGCAGGGTGGCGTTCTACGCCGCCGCACGTCACATCTATCTCGAGGAGCCACACGGGCAGGAGGGCTTCTGGACGCGCCTTGCGAAGCTCGAGCCCGCTGCGCTGTTCGTATGGGGCCGCAACGATCGGCTCGTGCCCGTGGGCTTTGCGCGACACGTCACCGAGGCGCTCCCACGAGCGCGCCATCTCGAGCTCGACTGCGGACATGTCCCGCAGATAGAGCTCCCGAAGCAGACGCACGCCGCACTCGCGAAGTTCTTCTCCGGGCCGTTCACGCGGCGCGCCCGAGCGGACGCATAGGGGAGACCGCCGGCTGGACAGCGTTCAGCAGCTAGAGCGGCTCCTCACTCCAGCGACGTGAGCAACTCGCGCACGGTGGCGCGTGGCATCGCGCCCTCGCGCAGGACGTGCCAGCGGCGGTGCTCGTGGTAGTCGCGCAGGTCGATCACCGTGGAGGGCCTGCCGGGGAGGACGCCGCCGTCGAGCACCAGGTCGGCGCCCTCGCGCATGCTCCTCGGCACATCCGTGAGCGTGCGCGCGTCGGGCTCGCCGGACATGTTGGCGCTCGTCTGCATCACCGGCGTGCGCACGGCGGTGAGCGCGCGCAGGTTCTCCGGCAGGCGGGGCACGCGCAGGCCGAGCGTGGCGGGGTCGGTACGGCAGGCGGGGGCGAAGCGCCGCGCGGGGTTGGCGAGCAGCAGCGTGACGCCGCCGGGCAGCAGCGCGCGCAGCGCGGAGCGCTCGTCGAGGTGGAGCTCTGAGAGCGCCTCGAGCGCGGGCTCGAGCGCGAAGAACATGACCGCGGCGGGCCGCGCGGCGGGGCGGCCCTTGAGGGCGTAGAGGCGTCGCGCCGCCCGCTCGTCCTCGGGGTCACAGCAGATGCCGTACACGGTGTCGGTGGGCAGGACCGCGACGCCGCCGGCGGCCACGCATCGCTCCAGATCCTTGGCTTCCGTGTCGCTGATCTCCTGTTGCTCGCCGATCTGTGCCCTCATCACGTACGCCGTTCGGCAATCACCACCCTCTGGACTCGTGCAAGGTCGCGCTCGAACCGTATCGCGTCGAAGCCCGCAGCGCGGGTCAGCTCGGCGAGCTTCGGCGCCTGGCCCGCGCCCACCTCCAGCGCGAGGAAGCGCACGCGCGGCCACTGGGCGAGCTGCTCGAGCAGCTCGCGGATCACCGACAGCCCGTCGGCGCCGGCGAACAGCGCCTCGGGCGGCTCGTGGCGCAGGATCTCCGGCGGCAGCGAGCGGCGTTCGGACTCGGCCACGTACGGCGGGTTGGAGAGCACCGCGTCGAACTCTTCGGGGAGACCCTCCAGCAGGTCGGCGTGCAGCCAGTGCAAGTGGTCGAGCATCAGGCGGCTGGCGTTGTGGCGCGCGAGCTCGAGCGCGGCCTCGCTGACGTCGCTGCCGCTCACGTTCAGGTCCGGGCGCTCGTCCTTGAGCGCGAGCGCGATCGCGCCGCAGCCGGTGCCCACGTCGAGCACGCGCGCGCCGGCGGGGAGACCCACTCCCGCCTCGACCAGCAGCTCGGTCTCCGGACGCGGCACGAGCGCGCGGCGATCGACCGCGAGCTCCAGGCGGCGAAAGGCGCGGCTGCCGACGATGTACGCCACCGGCTCGCGCTCGACGGCGCGCCGGCGCACGGCTTCCTGGAAGTCGCGCACGGCCGGCCCCGCGAGCGCCAGCTCGTGAGCGCCGGCGCCCGCGGGCGAGCCCGGGACGGCGCCGGCGAGGCTGACGGCACCGCCGGCGAAGCCGGTGGTCAATCGCTCGCGCGCCACGCCGAGCACGTGCGCGAGCAGCACTTCGGCGTCCAGTCGCGGCGTTTCGCAGCCCGCGGCGGCGATCGCGGTGATGGCGCCGTCGAGCGCCTCGCGCACGCTCGTGCCTGCTTCGAGCGAGCGCCCGGAGGCGTCAGCCTCGCGCGAGGGCGGGGAGGTGTCCGGTTCGAGCGCCAAGTCAACCCCTGGGCATGTCGCTCAGGCGAGCGTCTGCGCCTCCAGGCGCCGGCGCTTCTCGTCGGCCTGCAGAGCGGCGGTCAGCTCGTCGAGCTGACCTTCGAGGATCTGGTCGAGGTTGTGCACGGTGAGCTTGATGCGATGGTCGGTGACGCGCCGCTCACCGTAGTTGTACGTGCGGATCTTCTCCGCGCGATCGCCCGTTCCGACCTGCGAGCGGCGGTCCGCGGCGAGCTCCGCCTGCTGCTCGGCGAGCGCGCGCTCGTACAGCCGCGCGCGCAGCACGCGCAGCGCCTTCTCGCGGTTCTGCAGCTGCGACTTCTCATCCTGCATCGAGACCACGATGCCGGACGGCTTGTGCGTGACGCGCACGGCCGAGTCCGTGGTGTTGACCGACTGCCCGCCAGGCCCGGACGAGCGGTAGACGTCGATCTGCAGGTCGCCCGGGTCGATCTGCACATCCACGTCCTCGGCCTCCGGCAGCACGGCGACGGTGGCCGTGGAGGTGTGGATGCGGCCCTGCGACTCCGTCTGGGGGATGCGCTGCACGCGATGGGTGCCGCCCTCGAACTTGAACACCGAGTACGCGCCGTCGGGCGCTCCGGATCCTTTGATCGCGAACGTGTACTTGCCCTCGCCGATGTCCAGCGGCTCGGTCTGAAAGCCGCGGCGCTCGGCATAGCGCGCGAGCATCCGGTAAACGTCACCGGCCCACAGGCCGGCCTCCTCGCCGCCGGCGCCGCCCTGGATTTCCACGATCACGCTCTTCTCGTCGTTGGGGTCGCGCTCGACCATCGCCAGGCGGATCTCCTCCTCGAGCTGCTCGATGCGCTCGCGCGCGCTCGTCAGCTCCTCGCGCAGCTCCGCCTGCTCGCCCAGCTCGGAGATCAGCTCTTCCGCGCCGGCCGCGTCGTCTTGCGCGCGCCGCCAGCGCTCGGCGAGCTTGGCCGCCGGCTCGAGCTGGCGGTAGGCGCGGCCGACCGCCGCGTAGCGTTCGCGGTCGGAGATCACCTCCGCCTCGGTCATCTGCCGCCCGAGCTCGGCGAAGCGCGTCTCGATCTGCTCGACGAGGTCTTCGATCATGGGTCGAGCGTACCGTGGCGCGCCGATGGGATGGCTCAGGCGGCGACGCTGGCCGGCTCGGCCAGCTCGAGCAGCTCGTCGAGCGTCGCGGAGAGCGCCTCGCGCGCCTCGCGCTCGCTGGGCAGGCCGTCGTCGCCGAGCGCCTCGTCGGCCTGCGGTATGGGCAGCTCCCTGTCGAGGACGCGCGCGCCCATCGTGGTGAGCACCTTGCGCAGCTCGGCCTGCGCCCACACGGCGCCGAACAGGCCGGTGCTCGCGCCGATCACGGCGGCGGGCTTGCCCCGCAGGGGGCTCTCGGCGACGGGGCGGGAGACCCAGTCGAGCGCGTTCTTCAGCTGGCCGGGTATCGAGCCGTTGTACTCGGGCGTGGCCACCAGCACGGCGTCCGCCCGGTCGATCGCCGCGCGCAGGGCGGCGACGACCGGGGGAGCCTGATGCTCCACATCCTCGCTGTACGGCGGGATCTCGGCGAGCGCGTCGAAGACGACGAGCTGCGCGCGCGCTGGCAGCAGTGCGCGCGTGCCGCGCAGCAGGCGCGAGTTGTGGGAGTCGCGCCGCAGGCTGCCGGACAGTCCGAGGATCTCCATGGCTAGGCCTCCCGCACGAGCTCCAGCGAGACCTCGAGGCGCACGTCGTTGTCCACCGCGTAGCCGCCCTTCGGAAGCTCGGCGCCCCACTCG
Organism: Solirubrobacteraceae bacterium; assembly: GCA_030043235.1. GTDB lineage: Bacteria > Actinomycetota > Thermoleophilia > Solirubrobacterales > Solirubrobacteraceae > Palsa-744. The sequence continues at coordinate 7,813 of JASHYF010000324.1, forward strand.
AGCCCGTAGTCGCGGCGGTCGACGATCGCCTCCAGCTCCACGCCGATCTTCTCGTTGCCGGCGAGATCGGTTTGCGGGCCGGTGATGCTGCCGCGCGCGGTGAGGTTGTGCGTGTGGTCCTTGATCGTGAGCTCGCCCTCGACCTCGAGCTCGCCGCCCTCGCCGACGCGCACCGCGCTAGAGGCGAAGCGGATCTCGGGGAAGCGCTCGGTGTCGAAGAACTCGGGGCTGCGCAGGTGCGCGGCGAGGTTCTCGTCCTTGACGACGACCGAGTCGGCCTTGACGGTGCCCTGCAGGCGCGGCTCGCCGCTGTCCCCCTCCGGGGACGATGCGCCGACGGTCAGCGCGCCGTCGTAGTCGTCGAACTGCGCGCGGAACGTGGCTACGACCATGTGCCTGACGGCAAACCCAACGTGGGAGTGCACCTTGTCGATCGTCCACTTGCCGGTGGCGAGCGGCTGTGCTGTTGCTGTGCTCATCTCAGCTCCTTCGGTATAGATTCGGACCTCAGTCCGATTACGTTCGGAACAGCATAGCATCAGATCGGACCACAGTCCGGTTACGCTGCGATCTAGTAGGATGTAGGCGTGGGCAGAGGCTTTGAACTACCGCAGCTTGCGCCCGATGTAGAGCGCGTGGACGCGGCTCGCAACCGCGAGCTGATCCTGTGCGCGGCCAGGCGCCTGTTCCAGGAGCGCGGCGCCGGCTGCGTGTCGATGGACGAGGTCGCCGGCGCCGCGGGCGTGGGCAAGGGCACGCTGTTCCGCCGCTTCGGCTCGCGCGCGTCGCTCGCCGCGGCGGTGCTCTCGGAGCACGAGCGCGCCCTCCAGGAAGGCTTCATCCGCGGCGAGCCGCCGCTCGGGCCGGGAGCGCCGGCACGCGAGCGGCTGATCGCGTTCGGCGAGGCGATGCTCGACATGCTGGAGGTGCACTCCGAGCTGATTCTCTCGGCGGAGACCGGCCCGGCGCGCTTCGCGCACCCGGCGTACGCCGTGCACCGGCTGCACGTCGCGCTGCTGCTGGGCGAAGCGGACCCGGCGTGCGACGCGGAGCTGCTCGCGGACACGCTGCTGGCCGCGCTTGGAGCCGAGCTGTTCGTGTACCTGCGCAAGGTGCGCGGCATGTCGCTCGCGCGCGTGAAGGCCGGCTGGGGGCAGTTGGTGGGCGAGGTCGTCGTCCAGCGCGAGCCCACCGGCGTCGGGTGAACGGCCTCCAGCTGGCGCTCGGATCGAGCGGCACGACCCGGCCAACCGTCCCGAGCCGGTGGTGGGCTGGTCAGCTGGCGGAGAGGATCTCGGGCCCGCGCGGGTCTCGGGTGGCGGGAAGGAACAGGTCCTCGACCCGAACCATGCTGTGGCGCCTGTCGGGAGATCGTGACTTGTTCCCCGTGAGGTGCTCGATCAGGCAGCGGGAATCGAGGCGGTACTCGCCGGGCGCCCGTTCCTGCAACGGGACTACGTTTCGCGACCCGAAGCCGGCCGGCACATCGTCCAAGATCGGCCCGAGCGCCGCCCGCTCGCGAATGCATTCCGGCCACCGGATCGCGCGGCTGAGCAGCGGGGAGCGCGCCGGCGAGCTCCGCAGATGATCGATCGCCAGCTCCCTGTCGAGGATGTACATCGCCTGGTAGGGGTTGCTGAGGCTGACGAACCGCAGCTCGGGGCCTGAGCCGAGATCGATCGCCGAGTCGCTGAGGACCAGGCAACGTTGATCGGGGCGATCGAGATCCTGCCGCCCCCGTGGGTCGACCGCGTAGCGAGCGCCGTCGAGCGTCTCGAAACGGACGAAACCTGGCAGCAGGCCGTGGCGAGCCAGCGGCTCCCGCAGGCGACACCAGTACGAGAAGGACGTTCTCGTGAGCATGAGGTCGTCCTCCAGGTAGATGAAATGCGAAAAGCCGGCGTCCACGAGCGCGTGGCGAAACAGTGCCTTGTGCGCCCACGTCAGATAGAAGCCGTGCCTGCGCAGGAGGGTGGGGCGCCAGCCGATGACGACGATCTGGCGGCCGTGCGGGTAATCCCGCGCGTCGAAGGACGCGGTGTTGGGAAGGATGCTCGCACCCACGACGTTCGAGCTGGTTGCGGGCCGAGCGGACAGATCGCGAAAAGTCTGGCGCGGCTCGTTGGTCAGCACGGCCAGCACAATGCGATCGACGTCGAGATCGAGCAGGCTGTCGATGCTTTCGCCGAGGATCTGGGAGCGATCGGGGTCTCGAGACCCCGGGGGAGCGCCCGCCGCGGCGGGAGCGCCTGCCTCGCCGCGCCAATGCGCGATGGCGACCAGCACCCCGCTCGCCCCGGCGTTCGTGGCGCTGCCGCGGGCGCGCGTGGAGGTGGAAGCGCGCCGGCGCCGCTGACGGGCAGAGTCAAGCGCGAGCAGGCGGCGCGCGCTCGCGACGCGCAGGTGTCGCAAGCGCCACGCGAGCGCGCCGCGCATGCGTCGCGCAGACAGACGGGACGGCAGTTTCCGGGTGCCCGCAGGCGGCTCAGACTCGGCCACGAAAGGCGGCTCAGACTCGGCCACGAAACAGAGCATAGCGAGCCACCAGAATGGCGAACCGGCCGCCGCGAGCACCTGGCGGGCAGGCAGACCGGCGGCCAGCGCGCTCCTGACGGTATGTTCACCCGTCATGAACCAACGACTGGTCGAGGCCCTCGCGCGAGTCTACCGACAGTGGCGTGAGAGTGATCTGAGGGGCTCCGAATCGCTGCGGCACTTGCTCGAGCGTGAGCTCGCCGGGGGGGGATTGCGCATCGCGAGGTTCCCAAAGGGCCGCCGCCTCATATGCGATCTCGGGGTTCCGTACGACCGCAGCGTCTACATGGGACACGAGGAGGCTCCTGAGCTCGAGCTGGTCGCTCGGCTGCTCGGCCGAGGCGACGTGTTCGTCGACTGCGGAGCGAACATCGGCCTGTTCACCGTGCTCGCCGCCGACCTCGTCGGCCCAGGTGGGAGGGTGTTTGCGTGCGAGCCTGTCGCGGATACGTTCACGCGCCTCGCCGAGAACTGCGCCCTCAACAACGCAGAGGCCCGCGTCCGGCTGCTCAACAATGCCCTCGGTGCTGAGCCGGGCGTGGAGGTCGTCCTGACGGGCGCCAAACACAACGTGATGCACGTCGACTCTCGCGCGCGCGTCGCCGGGCAGGGAGTCACAACCGTTACGATCGATGGCATCCTCGCGAGCTCGCCCACGGTGACGGGCTTGAAGATCGACGTGGAGGGCTATGAGCTCGAGGTGCTGCGCGGGGCAGAGGAGACAATCCGCCGGTTCTCACCCTGGATGCTCGTCGAGTTCAACAGCGAGCTCGCTG
>JASHYF010000325.1 GCA_030043235.1 Solirubrobacteraceae bacterium
GCACCGCGCTGGTGCGGGAGCCGTCTTGAGGTTCGTCGACGAGTTCCGCGACGCGCAGCTGGGTCGCGCGCTCGCGGGCGACATCCGCGCGCTCGTGGCGCCGGGTCGCACGTACAAGCTGATGGAGGTCTGCGGCGGGCACACGCACTCGATCTACCGCTACGGCATCGACGGCCTGCTTCCGGACGAGGTCGAGCTCGTGCACGGCCCCGGCTGCCCGGTGTGCGTGCTGCCGATGGGCCGCATCGACGACGGGATCGCGATCGCGCACGAGCCGAACGTGATCTTCACCTGCTTCGGCGACGTGCTGCGCGTCCCCGGCTCGCGCGGGAGCCTGCTGGAGGCCAAGGCCGAGGGCGCGGACGTGCGCATGGTCTACTCGCCGCTCGACGCTCTGGCGATCGCCAGGGGCAACCCCGAGCGCGAGGTGGTGTTCTTCGCGATCGGGTTCGAGACGACCGCTCCCTCGACGGCGCTGACGCTCAGGCGGGCGAAGGCCGAGCGGCTCGCGAACTTCTCCTGCGTGTGCAACCACGTCACGATCGTGCCGCCGCTGCGGGCGCTGCTGGAATCGCCGGCCCTGGAGATCGACGGCTTCATCGGCCCGGGTCACGTGTCGAGCGTGGTCGGCGTGCGCCCGTTCCAGTTCGTCCCGGCCGAGCACGGCAGGCCGCTCGTGGTCTCCGGCTTCGAGCCGCTCGACGTGCTCCAGTCGATTCGCATGGTCCTCGCACAGCTTCAGAGCGGCAGGTGCGAGCTGGAGAACCAGTACGCCCGCGCGGTGGCATGGGAGGGCAACCCGAGGGCGCTGGCGGTGATGGCCGAGGTGTTCGAGCTGCGAGCGCACTTCGAGTGGCGCGGCCTGGGCTTCATCTCCCAGAGCGCGCTGAAGCTGTCGAGCGCCTACGCGGAGCTCGACGCCGAGCGCCGCTACGGCATCCCCGGAGTCCGCGTCGCCGACCCCAAGGCCTGCCAGTGCGGAGAGGTGCTCAAGGGCGCGATCAAGCCGTGGGAGTGCAAGGTGTTCGGCACGGCCTGCACGCCCGAGCGCCCGATCGGGACCTGCATGGTCTCCCCCGAGGGCGCCTGCGCCGCGTACTACACCTACGGCCGCTACAGCCGCGAGCGCGGGGTGACCGTGTGAGCGGCACGGGCAACGGCGCCACCAGGGAGCTGCGGATGCGCGAGATCGTCGAGCAGGCGCGCTCCAAGCCTGCTCGCTTTCGCGACGCGCAGATCACGATGGCGCACGGCGCGGGCGGCAAGGCCTCGCAGTCGCTGATCGAGGGCCTGCTGCTGCCGGCGCTGCGCAACGACGCGCTCGCGCCGCTCGGCGACGCGGGGACGCTGTCGCTGGCCGGCAGCGCCCTGGCTATCTCCACCGACAGCTTCGTCGTCACGCCGATCCGCTTCGCGGGTGGATCGATCGGCGAGCTCGCGGTCAACGGCACGGTCAACGACCTCGCGGTGTCGGGCGCACGGGCGCTCGCGATCACCCTCTCGCTCGTGCTCGAGGAGGGGCTCCCGGCGAGCGAGCTGCGCGCCGAGGTCGACGCGATCGCACGCGCGGCCGAGGCAGCCGGGGTGCAGGTGATCGCGGGCGACACGAAGGTCGTCGAGCGCGGTCACGCCGACGCGATGTACGCGTGCACCACGGGGATCGGCGCGATCGATCCGCGCGCGCAGCTCTCCCCCCGCGGCCTGGCGCCGGGCGATCGCATCCTCGTCTCGGGCTCGATCGGCGAGCACGGCATGGCGGTGATGCTCGCCCGCGACGAGTTCTCGCTGGAGGCGGACATCCGCTCCGACACGCGCTCGCTGTGGCCCGCGGCGGATGCGCTCCTGGCGGCTGCCGGCCCGGACCTGCACTGCATGCGCGATGCCACCCGCGGCGGCATCGCGTCCGTGCTCAACGAGCTCGCGCGCGCATCCGGCGTCGCCGCCCTCGTCAAGGAGGGCTGCGTGCCGGTGTCGGCGGCTGTCGCCGGCGCCGCCGAGCTGCTGGGCATCGATCCCATGTACGTGGCCAACGAGGGCAAGCTCCTCGCCTTCGTCGCACCGCACCGCGCCGACGTGGCCCTGGCGGCGCTGCGCGCCGTCCCCGGCTGCGAGCAGGCGGCGGACATCGGCGAGATCGCGCTCGAGCCGCCCGGCATGGTGCTGGTGGACACCGCGTTCGGGGGGCGGCGCGTGATGGATCTGCTCGCGGGCGACCCGCTGCCGCGAATCTGCTGATGCACGAGCTGTCACTCAGCCAGGCGATCGTCGATAGCGCGCTCGCTCACGCGCAGGGACGCCGCGTGAGGAGCGTTACCGTCACGATCGGCGCGCTGCGCCAGGTCGTCCCCGACTCGCTGGCCTTTCACTTCGAGATCGTCTCGCGCGGGACGCTCTGCGAGGGCGCGCTGCTTCAGCCGCGGCTGGCGCCCGCTCGGCTGCGCTGTGCCTGTGGTGAGGAATGGGAGCTCGCGGAGCTCACGTTCCGCTGTCCGTGCTGCCGCGGCGCCGACGTGGCGGTGCGCGACGGCGATCAGCTCCGTATCGATTCGATCGAGGTGGAGGAGGCGCGATGCATCGCACCAAGGTGAGGGTGGCCACGGACGTGCTCGACGCGAACGCGACGATCGCGCGAGCGAACCGAGCCGACTTCGACCGTGCTGGCGTGCGGGTGGTGAACCTGATGAGCGCCCCCGGCGCCGGCAAGACGGCCCTGCTCGAGCGCGTGCTCATCGACGGGCTGCCGGCGGTCCGCCCTGGGGTGCTCGAGGGCGACGTCCAGGGATCCTTCGACGCCGACCGCCTGTCGGCGCTGCACGTTCCGGTCACGCAGCTGAACACCGACCCGGGCTTCGGCGGCGAGTGCCATCTGGATGCCAACATGGTCCGCTCGGCGCTCGGCGCGATCGCCCTGGAGGAGATCGACCTGCTGATCATCGAGAACGTCGGCAACCTCGTCTGCCCCGCCGAGTTCCGCGTCGGCGAGGACGCCCGCGCGATGATCTCCTCGGTCACCGAGGGCGAGGACAAGCCGCTGAAGTACCCGCTGATGTTCCGCGCCTGCGAGCTGGTGGTGATCAACAAGATCGACCTCCTCCCGCACCTCGACTTCTCGCTCGAGCGCTTCCTGGAGAACCTCGACCGTGTGCATCCCGGAGTGGAGCACATGCTCGTGAGCGCTCGCACGGGCGAGGGCGTGGACGCGTTCGCCGGCTGGCTCGTCGCCGTCGCGCGCGGAGGGGCGCCGGCGGCGTGAGCGCTCGGGCCTGCGCGCACGCGGAGCT
>JASHYF010000326.1 GCA_030043235.1 Solirubrobacteraceae bacterium
CGATCGTCTCCGCGCGCGGCACGAGGTTCGCGAGCTCCAGCGCGCCGCGCACCGCCCGCGCCCGCTCCGCGCGGGGGACGCGATACAGGCGCGCGAACACCGTCAGGATCTGCCGGCACGTGAGCTCCACGTCCAGGTTGTCCAGCTGCGGCACCACGCCCATCTCCAGGCGCGACTGCTTCGACTCCCGCGGCAGCTCGTAGCCCAGCACCGAGATCTCGCCCGCGTCCGCCAGCGCCTGCGCCGTCAGCATGCGCATCGTCGTCGACTTGCCCGCCCCGTTCGGTCCCAGCAGGCCGAAGCACACGCCCATCGGCACCTCCAAATCGAGGCCGTCCACCGCCACGATCTCGCCAAAGCGCTTCACCGCCCCGCGGATGCTGATCGCCTGCTGCGACATCCCGGACACTGTAGGGCCGCCCATCTCACGCATCGCCAGGATCATCTCCAGCCAGAATGGTCCACCAGGTCACTCCGCAGACCCTGCATCCTCGGGTGCGGACCCTGCATCCTCGGGTGCGGACTCGGCATCCTCGGGTGCGGCGGTCGCCAGCCCCAACTCACTGGCGGCGGCGAGCAGGCGACGATCGTAGGCGATCAGCTCGTCGGGTTCGGCGCGGAGCGCGCTCGCGAGATGGATCGCGTCGAGCGTGCGGACTGACCGCGACGCAAGCCTGCGAGCGCTGCGCAGCAGCGGCGCGGTGACCGCCACCAGCGTGCACGAGGACAGCAACGCGTCAACCTCCTCCTGCACTTGCTCGTCAGGATTTGCGAGTTTCGTAGCTCGTGCCACCTCAACGACCGCCAGGCGACTCGTCACGAGCACGGTGGGACGATCGGCCAGGTGCCCCTCGAGGGCCCTGCTCTGCGGCTCCTCGATCACCAGCTTCACGAGTGCCGAGGAGTCGGCATAGCTGAGGCGCCGTTCAGCGCTCAGCGCGGTCTTCCTCGAGCGCCTCGCTGGCGGTCACCGCCGTCGTGACCGGGAATCGCCTCAGTGGCCGCGCGAGCGGCCCGCCGGGCGTGACGTCGCTCGCGTCGTGCAGCCGCTCGACGCGGTCGGTGCGCGGGGGCGAGAGCACCGCTACGCGCTGCCCGTGGTGGGTGACGTCGATCGTCTCGCCCGCGCGCACACGACGGATCGTGGCCGTCAGCCTGTCGCGCAGCTCGCGTACACCAATCTGCTCCTGGCCCATTGTGACCACATGCTACCACAATCGGCTCGTCACCACTCCGCGGATGCCGATCGCCCGTTGCGACATCCCGGACACTGTAGGGCCGCCCATCTGGGACGCCGGTCCATGGCGCGATGGCACTGCCTCGACGACACTGCACGCAGGCTGATCGAACTGTGCATCACAGCCGAGCGGAGAAGTCGAGGGAAGAGGGCCATGCAACACACAGCTCCCCAGATCGTCGCCCTCGGGGGCGGGGGCTTCTCCATGGAGCGCGAAGGCTCGCTGCTCGACGACTACGTGCTGTCGCTCACCGGCAGCGCTGGCGGGTTCGGGGATGCGAGCGAAGCGAGTGTCTGCCGGTCCCGCCCGCGCGTGTGCTTCCTGCCGACCGCATCCGGCGACGCCGACCACTACGTGGTGCGCTTCTACCGGCGTTTCTCGCCCTGCTGCGAGGCCAGCCACGTGTCGCTGTTCCGGCGCGACCAGGGCACCGGCGGCGTCGAGGACGACCTCGCCAGCCACCTGCTGGGGCAGGACCTGATCTACGTGGGCGGCGGCAACGTCGTCAGCATGCTCGGCGCCTGGCGCGCTTACGGCCTCGACGAGATCCTGCGCGTCGCGTGGGAAAGGGGGGTCGTGCTGTGCGGCCCGTCCGCCGGCTCGCTGTGCTGGTTCGAGCAGGCGCTCAGCGCCTTCCACGGCGCGCCGCGCGTGGCGCAGGGACTCGGCTTCCTGCCGTACTCCAACTGCGTGCACTACGACGCCGAGCCCGCCCGGCGCGCCGAGTACCACCGCTTCGTCGCCGACGGCATGCGCGCGGGGTTCGCCGTCGAGGACGGCGTCGCGCTGCACTTCCGCGGCACCGAGCTCGAGCGCGCGGTGAGCTCGCGTCCCGGCGGCGGCGCCTTCCTGGTGGAGCCCGGCGAGGGCTGGGAGCAGGCCGTGCGCGAGACGCGCCTGGAGGTCCTCGAGCTGGGGGCGAGCGCGCCCGCCCCGGCCAAGCTGGAGCCCGTGGCCGCGTAGCCCGGAGCCCGTGGCGAGGCGAGTGTGAGAGAGACGATCGTCGAGCCCGATCAGCGGCTGATCTTCGCGATGGGCGGCGGCGGCTTCACGATGGAGCCCGCCAACCCGCTGCTCGACGACTTCGTGCTGTCGCTCGCCGGCGTGCGCGAGCCGCGCGTCCTGTTCCTGCCCACCGCCTCCGGCGACCCCGCCACGCAGGTCAACGCGTTCAAGGACCGCTTCCCCCGTTCGGGGACCCTCCGCGGCGGAGGACAGGCAGGCGGCGAGCGCGCCTGCGTGGGCGAGCACCTGTCGCTGTTTCACCTGCGCGAGACCACGCGCCCGCTCGAAGAGGTCGTGCTCGCGCAGGACATCATCTACGTGGGCGGCGGCTCCATGCGCAACCTGCTCGCGCTGTGGCGCGCGCACGGGCTCGAGCGCCTGCTCGTGCAGGCGTGGCAGCGCGGCGCCGTGCTCGCCGGCCTCAGCGCCGGGGCGATGTGCTGGTTCCAAGGCGGCGTCACGCGCTCGAGCGGGCCGCCCGAACCGATCGCCGGCCTCGGCGTCCTGCCCGGCTCGCTCACCGTGCACGCCGACGGCGAGCCCGATCGCCTTCCGGTGTGGCTCGCGGCGGTGCGCGACGGGACGCTGCCCGGGGGCTGGGCCGCGGACGACGGTGTGGGGCTCCTCTTCGGCGGGCACCTGCTGCGGCGGGTCGTCAGCTCGCGTCCCGGCGCGGGCGCGCAGCGCGTCGACGCGGTCGCGGGTGAGCTCGTACGCGACCGCATCGAGCCCGAGCTG
>JASHYF010000327.1 GCA_030043235.1 Solirubrobacteraceae bacterium
AGTACCTTCCCGCTTTCATCGCTGATGTCGGCACGTGGATCGAAGGTCTATTGACTCAGTGATGGGTGATGGCCAGCCACACGTGGCGAAAGTCGTGAGCCGCATGGCTAGATGAAGCTTTCAAGGTCGGCCTGACGCTGCATTTCAGGTCGGCCTGACGCGGCATCTCAAGGTCGGCCTGACGCGGCATTTCAAGGTCGGCCTGACGCGGCATCTCAAGGTCGGCCTGACCGGCAAGGGCGCTCGGAACGACGGCCGGCTCAGTACGGCGGCTGCGCCGCGTACCAGTCGCCGAGCACGCGGAAGGCCGCCCAGAACGCGCGCTTGGCGTCCTGCTCGTCGAGCGAATCGTCGATGCTGGGCACATACAGGGCGTCGACCATCGGGGTGAGCTGCTGGATCTCGCCGAGGGTGTCGTGCAGCTCGCGGCCCAGCGGCACGTCCATCTCGTTGAGCGCGGCCAGCGCGTCGGCGCCCATCACCACCACGATCTTCGGCTGCACGATCGCTATCTCCTCGACCACGCGCGAGACGCACGCGAAGTCGGCCAGCGAGGAGTCGCTCAGCGGGCACTTCACGCACAGCGTGCCGTACACGGCGAGCGGGTCGATCGACAGCCGCTTCAGCGACTTCATCAGCGCGCCGCCGGCGCGGCCGTAGAAGGCCACGCCCTCCTCGATCTCCGACGGCAGGGCCGAGTACTTCAGCAGCACGATGTCCGCCTGCGGGTGCCCTGAGCCGAGCACGGGCATGAGGTTCCCGCGGGGGCAGTGCGGGCACGCCTGCAGCTCGCGCGTCAGGTTGTTGAGCTCGCGGATGGCGCGCTCGAGATACTTCTCGCGGATCTCGTCGTCGGTCACGGGCATCGACCCCGACGGATTTGACGAGGCGTCGTCTTGTCCTTGACGGTGCATCACGACTTGCGCGTTCGTTGCCCGCCCGTGCCGCCGACGGGGGTGCGCCCGGGCGTGAACTGCCCGTAGGGCGCTATCTCCCGGCTCGTGCCCTTCAGGGTGCGCCCCAGAACGGGGCGCGCCCACCACCGCGCGCCCGATGCAGTCGCTTCAGGCGCCGCGCCTTGCTCGCCCGCCGCGCCGAGCGGGGCGTCGCGCGTGTCTGCAGGAACTTCAGCGCCTGCACGTACAGCAGCGAGGAGGGACGCGTGAGGATCTCGGCGTCGCGCAGCGACTGCATGAACTCGCCCGGGCCGTCGAAGTCGCGCATGCGTATGCGCACGGAGCCGAGACCTTGTGCCACGTGCGAGTCCGAGCCGGCGCCCGCTGGGATCCGGTACTTGGCGGCGAAGCGCACGGCCTCGTCGTTGAACTCGCTGATCGCGACGCGCGGGTTGAACACCTCGATCGCGTCCACCTCGTCGAGGATCTCCAGCAGGTGCTGGTAGTCGGGCACCGCGTGCATGCGGTCGAACGGGTGCGGCACGTACACGAGACCGCCCTGGCGCTTGATCTCCGCGACGGTGTCTCTGAGGCTGAGCCCGCGCGGGATCAGCTCCTTGATGAACAGGCCGATCACCTCGCCCTCTCCGGCCGTCTTGATCTCCTCGCCCACGATCACCTTCAGATCCGGTCCCCCGGGCGGGTGGGGACCGGATCGGTGCGGACCGGATCGGTGCGGACCGGATCGGTGGGGACCGGATCGCTGGAATCTGGCCGCCAGCGCCTGCGCCTCGAGCGCGCCGGAGATCTCGTTGTGGTCGGTCACCGCGATCGCCCCAAGCCCCTGCTCGCGCGCGCTCGCCAGCAGCACCTCCACGGGGGTGGCGCAGTCGTAGGAGTGGTCGCTGTGCATGTGCAGGTCGACCTCCACCAGCGCGCGCCCGGACAGCGTGCGCGCGAGCTCCGCGTCGCCGTCGACGGGGTGCCGGCGCGCGGCCACGCGGCGGTAGATCCGCTCGAGCTCGCCGGCCGCGCCGTCGTCGTCGCGCACGAGCTCGTACTCGCCGGGGAAGTGGTGTCGCATCAGCTGCGCCGTCTCCGGCAGGCTGGCCAGGCGTGCGTCGAGGCGGCCGAAGAAGCTCTCCACGAAGCGGCGCGCGACGAGCGTGGAGAGCAGGCGCTCGCTGGAGGAGTGGAAGGAGCCGACGTTCAGCGCGCGCGAGTGGCGCAGCGCCGCCGCGGACGTGCTCGGGGCGAACGGCTCGTGCACGTGAACGAAGTCGAGTGGAACGGTGCTCAGCAGTTCCTCGACCGTGCGTCTCACGTCGATCGGCAGCGCCGCCGGGCGCCGGCGGGAGTTGTGGGCCCGCCCCGTGGGTATCAGATCGAGCACCTCGCCCACCGCGATCACGCGCGGTGTCCCCCCGTCGGTTCCCTCGAGCAGGGACGCGGCACCCCCTGCTCGGCCGCGTGCTGCGCGCAGCGCCCTGCGCGAGGCGCGCACGCGCTCCTGCGAGCGCGACGGCGCGAGCACGAGCACGCGGTGCCCGCGACGAGAGAGCTCCGCGGCGACGCGCTCGACGTGGGCGTTGACCTGGTTGTCCTCGGCCTCCCACGGATACGGGGTCACGTGGGCTATCGAGAACGTGGCGGTCATGGTGCAGCGATTATCCCGTGCGCTCGGCCACCCTTCGCGGCTTGGACGTGGGACGCCCCGCGTACTTGGCGATGAACGCCTCGGTGTCCATGCGCGCCTGCTCGTCCGGGCGCTGGTTGTGCGGCGACTTCATCAGGTAGGACGACGGCCCGTCGAGCTGGCCGGCGACGCCGTGGTTGAGCGCAAGCTTGCAGCAGCGCACCGCGTCGATCACGATTCCCGCCGAGTTGGGCGAGTCCCACACCTCGAGCTTCAGCTCCACGTTCAGCGGCACGTCCCCGAACGCCTGGCCCTCGAGGCGTATGTGCGCCCACTTGCGATCGGTCAGCCAGGGCACGTAGTCCGACGGACCCACGTGCACGTCGCTCGGCGGCAGCTCGTGGTCCATGATCGAGGTGACCGCGTTGGTCTTGGAGATCTTCTTTGACTCCAGCCGCTCGCGCTCGAGCATGTTGTAGAAGTCCATGTTGCCGCCCACGTTCAGCTGCGAGGTGCGCTCGAGCTCCACGCCGCGCTCGGCGAACAGCCGCGCGAGCGCGCGGTGCACGATCGTGGCGCCCACCTGCGACTTGATGTCATCGCCGACGATCGGCAGCCCAGCCTCTTTGAAGCGCCTGTCCCAATAGTCCTCGCGGGCGATGAACACGGGGATGCAGTTGACGAAGCCACAGCCCGCATCGAGCACCTGCTCGACGTACCACTTGGTCGCCTGCTCGGAGCCGACGGGCAGGTAGGAGACGACCACGTCGGTGTGCGTCTCGCGCAGGATGCGCACGATGTCGGCGGTCTCGCCGGGTGCCTTGGTGATCTTTTCCTTGAGGTACCTGCCCAAGCCGTCGTGGGTCATGCCCCGGTGCACCGGAACGCCCAGTTTCTTGGGAACGGCGCGCGCCCCGTTGGCGAACTTGATCGTGTTGTTCTGGCCTGCCCAGATCGCCTGCCCGAGATCCTTGCCGACCTTCGTGGAGTCGATGTCGAAGGCCGCCGTGAACTCGATGTCGCGCACGTGGTAGCCGCCCAGATCGACGTGCATCAGGCCCGGCACGCGCTGCGCGGGATCGGCGTCGCGGTAGTAGTGCACGCCCTGCACGAACGAGCAGGCGCAGTTGCCCACGCCGATGATCGCCACGCGCACCTTCTCGGACTGGTGGCTGGCCGGTTCGGGGATGCTGGCCTTACCGGGGATGCGAGCGCTGGCGAGCGTCTCCCGGTTTCGGTAGCGAGCGTCTCCCGGTTCGGCGGCGCCGTTGCTGGCGGCGCGGCCGTTGCGTTTGTGTGTGCTCACTGAGAAGTCCTTCCCTGAGGTTCGAGCTAACTACTCCGCCGCGCCCGCCAGGTCACACCGGCGGGCCGGCGGGCGCGGAGAGCTGCCGGCGTACGTGCCAGATGCGCTGGGCGACGGTCACGAGGCTGAGCGCGGCGAGCACGTACACGGCCGGCTGCAGCAGCTCGAAGCTGCCGAGCGAGGCGCCCCGCGCGAACAGCAGCCCGATCGCCAGGATCACCACGCGCACCGGGCGCGTGGCGAGCCCCACCTTGCACTCCACCCCGAGCGCCTCCGCGCGCGCGCGCGTGTAGCTCACCATCAGCGACGCCAGCACCGCGATCACAACCGCGGCCGCCGCCACGCGGTTGCCGTGCAGCGCGAAGTAGCCGGCGACGGCGGCCAGCACCACGCCCTCCTCGACGCGGTCGAGCGTCGAGTCGAGGAACGCCCCGAAGGGGGTGCCCTTGCCCGACATGCGCGAGTAGCGCCCGTCGAGCGTGTCCATGGTCGAGCCCACGACGAACGCCACGCCGCCGAGGAAGAACAGCCGCTCCCACACGAGCGCCGCGGCGACGAGGTTGAGCACGAACCCCGTCAGCGAGATCGCGTTGGGGGTGAGGCGCGACTCGATCAGGCGGTTGCGGACGAGCTCGCGGCGTTCGCCCGCGCCGATCGGCGCGCGTACGCGCCGTGCCGAGGAGCGGTGGGCGGCACGGCGCGCGCGGCGCGAGGGGACGTGCTGTCGTGGCGGTGTCATCCCTGCCGGCCGCTACACCCTGGCGCTCAATTGCGGGCCGGAGACGTTTGGGAAGCGCCACGCCGGCGGCCACACGCGCGCCAGCCGGCGCGCGGCGTAGGCGGACACGGCGGCCGTGAGCGCGCCGAGCAGGGCGTCGATCAGGAAGTGGTTGGCGGTCACGACGATCACGAACACGATCAGCGGCGGGTACAGCAGCCACAGCACGCGCACGATGCGCCAGCGCGCGAGGCGCGAGAGCGGCCAGCCGGCGATCAGCGCGAACGCGACGTGCATCGAGGGCACGGCCGCGTACAGGTTGGTGACGGCGCTGAGCGAGGCGCTCTGGTTGTCGATGTGCACGCCGGTGGTCTGGGCGACGGTGTCGGCGAACCCCCACTCGGGCAGGAAGCGCGGCGGCGCGGTGGGGAAGACCATGTACACGACGAGCGCGATGCCCATCGCGATCATGAACGTGTTGCGCACGAGGTAGAAGCTGGCGTTGTGGCGCACGTACAGGTAGACGAGCGTGGCGATGATCATGCTCGTCTGCGCGTTCACGTAGATCCAGCTGCACAGCACCATCACGAAGTGGCTGCCCGACGCCCACGCCTGAATCGAAGGCTCCACGAAGATGTGCAGCGTGCGCTCGATCGAGATCAGCTCGCGCGCGTGCGCGAACGCGGCGTTCGCGTCCCCCTCCGCGAGCCCGCGCACGAGCCGGTAGGCGAGCAGCACCGAGGCGAACAGGCACACCTGCCACAGCGCGTCGAGCCAGCCGTGGGGCAGCAGACGCGCCTGCAGAACGCGAGCGCGAGCGAGCATCCTGCGGAAGCCTAGACGATGCTCCCGGCGGGCGATATCCGCAGCTCTCGCCGGCGGGCGAGCGCGGTGCGTCGTGGGCGGACGGCCGCCGCCGCGCGCCCCCTCAGCGGCAGCGGGCTCCATGTTCGAGCACGCGACCGAGCGAGAAGTCGATCACGACGCGCAGGTACCCGCTGCGGCGCGTCTGCACCTGCGTCCAGTCGCCGCGCGCGCGGCTCACGCATCCGCTGCCGCTCGCGAGCGCCCAGTAGGGGGTGAAGTGGACGCGCACGGTGTAGGAGCCGGGACGGGGCGCGTACAAGGTCAGCGAGTCGCTGCTCGCGCCGCTCAACACCGCGGGTGGCTGCGCGAGCGGCGTGGCGTCCTCGACGGCGAACAGCCGCCAGTGCGCCGAGCGCCACACTTCGCGCAGGTAGCCGGCGCCGCCGCGCACCAGCTCCGCCTCCGCGCGCGCCGAGTAGTCGAGCGGCGCGTCCGGCAGCGCCACGTAGGAGATCGCGTTCGCGGCCAGCCACGCGCGGTAGCGCGCGGCGGTCAGGCGCTTGGATTCTTCATAGAAGAGGCCGTCGCGAAAGATGTCGAGCTGG
>JASHYF010000328.1 GCA_030043235.1 Solirubrobacteraceae bacterium
CACGTGGCGGCTCAGGCCCAGCTCCTTGGGGTCGAGCCCGAGCGCGAGGCCCACCAGCTGCGGCAGGTGCAGCACGGGCATGCCCAGCTCGCGTCCGACCACTCCGGCCGCGAGCGGCTGTTGCAGGTCGAGGTTCAGGTGGCAGAGGGGGCAGGGGGTGACCAGGCAGTCGGCGTCGGCGTCGATCGCATCGCCGAGATGGCAGCCCGCCTGCTTGAGCGAGGCCTCCTTGTGCATCGTGATGATCGGAAAGCCGCAGCACTTGCGCATGCCCGCGTACTCGATCACCGTTCCCCCCAGCGCGTCGATCACCTGGTGCAGGTAGTGGTCGCGCGGGCGCTCGGAGTCGATGCCCAGGCGCGCGCGCGGGCGCACGATGTAGCACCCGTAGAAGGGGCCGACCTTGAGGTTGGTGAGCGGCCGCTTGACCAGCGAGCGCAGACGGTCCAGGCCGATCTCCTCGACCAGCAGCCACAGGAAGTTCTTGTTCGTGAGTCCTCTCTCGTAGGAAAGGCCCTCGCCGGCGAGCGTGGAGTTGACGCGCGCGCGGTACTCCGCGCTCGCGTCCAGGCGTTCTTGGCACTCGCTCTGCGCGCCCTGGCAGGTGGAGCAGACGTTCATCATCAGCTCCGCTCCCTGCACCTGTTGGGCGAGCGCGAACGTGCGCGCGTTGAGCGTGTCCGCCAGCTCCTGGTTGTGCTCGGCGATCACGCCCGCGCCGGTGCAGCATGCGCGGTCGAGCTCCACCAGCTCGATGCCCAGCAGCGGCGCGACCTTCGCCATCGAGCCGTGCAGCTCGGGCGTGAAGCCGCGGCTCACGCAGCCCGGCCAGTAGGCGACCTTCATCGTCTGCTCCCTTCCGTGGCGATCTGCGCCCGTCTCATGCCCGGCCGCCCTGCTCCGTCGTGTCCGGCTCTTTGCCGCCGCTCTCGTGCGTGACTGCAGCCGCCACCGCATCGCCGGATGGCTTCTCGAGCTGTTCGTCCTCGCCGGCGATGTACAGGTTCAGCTCGTAGCGTTCGGGACGGCTCTCGATCTTGTCGTAGATCGACTGCACCGCCTTCAGGTCCCGGCTGGGGATCTTGTGGCCGAAGACGGCCGTTTTCAGGCCGATCTTGCCGCGCAGCACGCCCTTGAGCGCTGTCGGCAGGGAGGACAGCAGCTCTTTGCCCGCGGCAGGGTGGAACTTCGCGAACCACGAGTTGCCCCCGTAGGAGCGGGGGATCAGCTCGGCCTCGTGGAGCAGCCCGTAGTCGCGCACCAGCCCGGTCAGCGCCGCCTCGTGGCGCTCGCCGTTGTTCTGGTCGACGATGTGGTGGTCGCTCGTGGCGATCCGCCGCAGGCGCATGATCTGACCCATCGGATTGACGTCCTTCGGGCACGCCTCCACGCACTTGAAGCAGTGCGTGCAATCGAAGATGCCCTGCGGGTCCTGCGCGAGGTCGTTCAGCCGCTCGAACTGCTGGTCGTCGCGAGGGTCGCCCACGAAGCGATACGCCTTGGCCAGCGCCGCCGGGCCGATGAAGCCGGGATCCACCTCCATCGCCAGGCAATCCGACACGCACGCGCCGCACTGGATGCACGCCATCGTCTGCGTCACGTCCACCATCGATTCTTTCGAGACGATGTACTCGCGCTCGGGCACCGGCTGCTTGGCGATCAGCCACGGCGTGACCCGCTGGATCTTCTTCCAGTGCACCGCGTCCATGTCCACGATCAGGTCCTTGATCACCGACATGTTGCCCATCGGCTCGACCTCGATCACGCCCTCGCGTGCGCCCGCCTTGGCGGCGTCCAGGTGCGTGTGGCAGGCGAGCGCCGGTTCGCCGTTCACGCGCACGCCGCACGAGCCGCAGATCGCCTGCCGGCACGAGCAGCGGATGCCGATCGAGCCGTCGTAGCGGTCTTTCGCCTGCAGCACCGCCTCCAGCACCGAGCGGTGCGGCTCGAGCTCGACCGTGTGCTCGTCCCAGTACGGCGCGTCACCGGACTCCGGGTCATAGCGGCGCAGGCGCAGCTTGAACTTCTCGGGCGGGCGATCGTAGACCTCAGCCATCGGCGGGGCTCCTGCCGTTGCGGGTGAAAGCGGGCGCTGCCGGCGGTGCGGGACGGCGAGCGGCCATCAGTATTTCCTCTCCTCCGGCTGCCACTGCGTGATCGTGACCGGCGAGTAGGTGATGTGCGGCCTGCCCGCGCCGCCGTCCCCGCCCAGCGAGATGTCGATGTGCTTGAGCCACTGCTCGTCGTTGCGCTCGGGGAAGTCGGTGCGGTATTGCGCGCCGCGGCTCTCCTTGCGCTCGATCGCCGCCACGACCGTGGTCTCCGCGCAGTCGATCATGAAATCGAGCTCGATCGCACCGAGCACGTCCTGGTTGAAGACCGTCCCGCGGTCGTCGACGTACGCTCGCTCCGCCTCCTCCTTGAGGCGTCCAATCGTCTCGAGCGCGCTCTGCAGCCCCTGCTCGTTGCGGAACACAGCCACGTGGCGGTTCATCGTCTCGCCCAGCTCGCTCTTGATCTCCGACACGCGCCGCGGAGATGCGGATCCCCCACCATCCCTATCGCGTGCGAGGATCGCGTCGATGCGCGCGGCGTCCCTGCGCAGGCCGGCGTTCGCGTCCACGCCCGGCATAGCCATGCTGGCCGCGCGCGCCGCCGCGTGTTCGCCCGCACGGCGGCCGAAGATCAGCGTGTCGAGCAGCGAGTTCGCGCCCAGGCGGTTGCCGCCGTGCACCGACACGCACGCCACCTCGCCTGCGGCGTACAGGCCCTCGATCGGCGTGCGCCCGTCGACGTCGGTCTTCACGCCGCCCATGATGTAGTGCTGGCCGGGGCGGATCATGATCGGTTCGCGCGTGATGTCCACGCCGGCGAAGTCACGGCCGAGGTTGACGATCTCGCGCAGCGCCTCCAGCGTGCGCTTGCGCGGGACCACGCTGACGTCCAGGAAGATCCCGGCGCCGTCGGGCCCCACGCCGCGGCCCTCGTCGATCTCGATCTGCTCGGCCCGGGAGACCACGTCGCGCGAGGCCAGCTCCATCTTGTTGGGGGCGGATTTCTCCATGAAACGTTCGCCCGCGGCGTTCAGCAGGTGCGCGCCCTCGCCGCGCGCGCCCTCCGTGATGAGGATGCCCGTCTCGACCAGCGTCGTCGGGTGGTACTGGACCATCTCCATGTCCATCAGCGGCGCGCCCGCACGGTAGGCCATCGCGATCCCGTCGCCCGTCACGATCAGGCCGTTGGTCGTCGGCTTGTAAGCCTGCCCCGCGCCACCGCACGCGAGGATCACGTTCTTGGCCGTGAACGCCTCCATGTGCCCGCTGCGCACCTCGCGCGCGATCGCGCCGCAGCACAGGCCATCCTCGCCCAGCAGCAGCGAGGTCGCGAACCACTCCTCGTAGCGCGCCACCGTCTCGTGGTGCTTCATCAGCTGCTCGTAGAGCACGTGCAGCAGCGCCTGACCGGTGATGTCCGCCACGTACGCGGTGCGCTTCATCGACGCCCCGCCGAACGCGCGCAGGTCCATTTCGCCCTCCTCGTTGCGGTGGAAGGTCACGCCCATGTGCTCCAGGTCCATCACCTCCTGGGGAGCCTCCGAGCACATGATTTCGATCGCGTCCTGATCGCCCAGGTAGTCCGAGCCCTTGACCGTGTCATACGCGTGCGAGTGCCAGTCGTCGTCCACGCTGATCGCCGCGTTGATGCCGCCGGCGGCGGCCACCGAGTGCGAGCGGACCGGGTGGACCTTGCTCATGATCGCCACGCTCGCCCCTGCCTGCGCCGCCGCCAGCGCCGCGCGCTGCCCGGCGAGGCCGGCGCCGATGATCAGGACGTCGTGCTCTGGCATGAATTGGCTGTCACGTGCGGGGAGTGGGAGGCGCGGCGGGCACGCCGGCGACGGGTTGCGCAGGGACTCTATATGCAACGAGCGCTGTCAGGGGAGCTCAGCCGCTCGCCGGCCGCAGCGCATTGCGGATCTGCGCGAGCGTGACCACGCCGCGCAGCACGCCGTCGCTGTCGACCGCCACCATCGCCCCCAGCCGGCCGAGGCCTTCGGAGCTGAGCAGCGATTCAAGGGGCGCCTCTTCGCCGATGCGCACGGGCATGTCTTCCTCCAGCACGTCCGTCACGGGCAGCGCCGGGCGCCCGGCGGCGATCTCGCTCTCCACGCGCTGCTGGCGCACCACGCCGAGGAAGTGGCGGGCGGGATCGACGACCGCGAACCACGGCCAGCGGTAGCGAAGGAAGAACTGCTCCTGGGCGTCCAGCAACGTGACATCCGCGGAGATCGTCACGGGCTCGCGGTCCATGATGTCGGCGACGGTGATGTTCTTGATGCGCCTCCCGAGCGATCCCTGCAGCACTGCTGCGCCGGCGGACTGGTAGAGGAAGAACGCGAGCACCATCGTGAACACCCCGAGCAGCGATTCGTTGGTGGTGAACACCCACAGCCCGAACAGCCCCACGAGCAGCGCAAACGCCTGCCCGGAGCGGCCCGTGGCCTGCGTCGCCCGATTGCGGTCTCCGGTGACGCCCCAGATCACCGCGCGCGCGATGCGCCCGCCGTCGAGCGGAAACGCCGGTATCACGTTGAACACCAGCAGCGCGGCGTTGATGAAGCCGAGCCAGCCGAGCAGGGCGAGCGCCGGTGTGGTCTTCACGCCTTCGTGCGCGAGCGCCACGTCGGAGACCGTGCCGCCGCTCGCGAGCAGCGCGACCGCGCCCAGGCAAAGCAGGAACAGCGTGAGCGTGACCGCCGGCCCGGCGGCCGCGATCTTGAGCTCCTCGCCCGCGCTCTGCGGCTCGCGGCGCATCTGCGAGAGGCCGCCGAAGAACCACAGGTCGATGCCCACGATCGGTATGCCCAGCCGTCGCGCGACGAGCGCATGGCCGAGCTCGTGCAGCACGAGCGAGGCGAAGTAGCCGAGCGCGCCGGCCACCGCGATCGCGTACGCGGTCGTGCGCGAGCCGCTCATCACTTCCGGGAAGTAGGAGTTGGACAGCCAGTAGATGAGGATGAACAGGACCACGAACCAGCTGGCGCTCACGCCGATGCGGATGCCGAAGATGCGTGCCAGCTGCATGTTCGTGCGCCTGGGCATGACTCAATGGTAGGCCGCCGGAGACTCCTCGCGCGCAAGCATCGGCAGCGCCGCCACGCGCCCGGCGAGCGCTGCGCCGCGCTGCCGGCACGCGCGGGGCGCGGCGGTCAAGCCTGCGGTCGCGAGTGGGGTGCTGCGGTCAGGCTTGCGGTCGCGAGCGCTCGATGATCGCCTCGAAGTCGACGCCCGCCGGCAGCGTGCCGTACTCCAGGCCGCCGTCGTCCGACAGGCGCGAGGCGCAGAACGCGTCGGCGACGGCGGGCGCGCCGTGGCGCACGAGCAGCGACCCCTGCAGGCACAGCGCCATGCCTTCCACCACCCGCCGGGCGCGCTGCTCGAGCGTGGACGGATCGGTGAGCTGCTGCTTGAGGCGCGCCACGCTCGCGTCCAGTCGTGCGTCCGCGCCCCGCGCCTGCTCGACCTCCGCGAGGAACACCTCCAGCGAGCGCGGCGAGCGTGTGAGCGCGCGCAGCACGTCGAGGCTCATCACGTTGCCCGAGCCCTCCCAGATCGACGCGAGCGGCGCCTCGCGATACAGGCGCGGCATCCCCGACTCCTCCACGTAGCCCGCGCCGCCCAGGCACTCGAGCGACTCGAACGCGTGGTTGGGCGCGCGCTTGCACGTCCAGAACTTGCCCACCGCGGTGGCCAGGCGCTTGAACAGCTGCGCGTCGCTCGAGTCCGCCGGTGGGCGGGCCTCGATCACGTCCTCGTGCGCCTCGTCGTACGCGCGCGCCAGGCGCATCGCGAGCGCTGTCGTCGCCTCGGACTCCACGCACAGGTCGGCGAGCACGTTGCGCATCAGCGGCTGGTCGATCAGCAGCTTGCCGAATGCGCTGCGGTGAGCGGCGTGGTGGGTGGCGTTCACCACGCCCACGCGCATGCCCGCGGCGGTGCCGATCACGCAGTCCAGACGCGTGTGGCCGACCATCTCGATGATCGTCGGCACGCCGCGTCCCGGCTCGCCCACCATCCGCGCCCACGCCCCGTGGAACTCGACCTCCGAAGAGGCGTTGGAGTGGTTGCCGAGCTTGTCCTTGAGGCGCTGGATGTGAAACGCGTTGCGCGTGCCGTCGGGGAGGATGCGCGGCATCAAGAAGCACGAGGGGGCGGGTGCGTCCAAATCTGTTTGTGCGAGCACCAGGAAGAAGTCGGACATCGGCGCCGAGCAGAACCACTTGTGCCCGACGATCTCATACTCGGCGCCCCCACCGCCGCCGTTCAGCGCGTGGGCGACGGTGGTGTTCGCGCGCACGTCCGAGCCGCCCTGCTTCTCCGTCATCGCCATTCCGGAGATCGCGCAGCCCTTCTCCGCCGCGGGGATCGGGCGCGGGTCATACGTGGTGGATGTCACCAGCGGCTCCCACTCCGCCGCCAGCTCCGGCTGCGCGCGCAGCGCGGGCACGACCGCGAAGGTCATCGTGATCGGGCAGGCGAAGCCCGCCTCGGCCTGCATCGCCGTCATGTACAGGGCGGCGCGGGCGACGTGGGGGTAGGGCTCGCTGCTCGTCCACGGCAGCGAGTGCAGCTCGTTCTCCACGCCCATCTTCATCAGCTGGTGCCACGCGGGGTGGAACTCGACCTCGTCGATGCGGTGGCCGTAGCGGTCGAACAGGCGCAGCACCGGCTTGTTCTCGTTGGCCAGCCGGCCCCACTCCTGCTGCGGCTCGCGACCCACGAAGCGGCCCAGCGCGCTCGCGCGCTCGCGCGCCCAGCCGCCGCCCTCGCGCTCGAGCGCCTCCACCAGCGGCGCGTTGCTCGAGAACACGTCGATTCCCTCGAGCGGCGGCGCCTGGTTGAACACCTCGTGCGTCTGCCACGGAGCGGCGGCCGCGCCTTGGCGTTGCGAGATGGTGGCCATTGGCACAAGTGAAGCAGAAAGCCATCGCCGCGCGCGTGACCGATGCCCGCGCACCCCGATCGATGCCCGGGGCACGGAAAGCGAACGCCGCGCGCGCGATCGATGCCCGCGCACCCCGATCGATGCCCGCCAACCCCGATCGATGCCCGGCCACCCGATAGCATCCGCGGGTCGATGGCCAAGATCGAGGTGAAGAACGCGATCGTCGAGCTCGACGGCGACGAGATGACGCGCATCATCTGGTCGTTCATCAAGGAGCAGCTGATCCTCCCGTACCTGGACGTGCGGCTCGAGTACTACGACCTCGGCATCGAGCATCGCGACGCGACCGACGACCAGGTCACGGTGGACGCAGCCGAGGCGATCAAGCGTCACGGGGTGGGCGTGAAGTGCGCGACGATCACGCCTGACGAGGCGCGCGTGCGGGAGTTCGGCCTGAAGGAGATGTACCGCTCCCCCAACGGCACCATTCGCAACATCCTCGGAGGCGTGATCTTCCGCGAGCCGATCGTGATCGCCAACATACCCAGGCTGGTGCCGAGCTGGACGAAGCCGATCGTGATCGGTCGTCACGCCTTCGGCGATCAATACCGCGCCACCGACATGGTCGTCCCCGGAGAGGGCAGGCTGACGCTCGCCTTCACCCCCGTCGGCGGAGGCCGGCCGATCGAGCTCGACGTGTACGACTTCCCCAGCGGCGGCGTGGCGCTGGCGATGTACAACCGGGACGATTCCATCCGCGACTTCGCGCGCGCGTCGATGCGCTACGGCCTCGAGCACGGCTACCCGGTGTACATGTCCACCAAGAACACCATCCTCAAACGCTACGACGGGCGCTTCAAAGACATCTTCGCCGAGGTCTACGACAGCGAGTTCAAGGCCGACTTCGACGCTGCTGGCATCACCTACGAACACCGTCTGATAGACGACATGGTCGCCGCCTGCTTGAAGTGGGAAGGCGGCTATGTGTGGGCGTGCAAGAACTACGACGGGGACGTGCAGTCAGATGCGGTGGCCCAGGGCTTCGGCTCCCTGGGCTTGATGACGAGCGTGCTGATGAGCGCGGACGGCAAGACCGTCGAGGCCGAGGCCGCCCACGGCACGGTCACCCGTCACTTCCGGCTGCACCAGGAAGGCAAGCCCACGTCAACCAATCCGATCGCCTCGATCTTCGCGTGGACGCGCGGTCTGGCCGCGCGCGGTCGCCTCGACGACACGCCCGAGGTGAAAGCGTTCGCCGACACGCTCGAGCGTGTGTGCATCCAGACAGTTGAAAATGGCAACATGACCAAGGACCTCGCGCTGCTCATCGGGCCGGACCAGCCATGGCAGACCACGCAAGAGTTCCTCTCGTCGATCGACAAGAACCTCAAACAGGAGATGGCGCGTTGAGCAATCCCACACGAGTCACCGTCACCGGCGCGGCCGGGCAGATCGGCTACAGCATCGTCTTTCGCATCGCCTCAGGGCAGCTGCTCGGGCCCGAGCAGCCGGTGGACCTGCGCCTGTTGGAGATTCCCCAGGCGATGGGAGCGCTGGACGGAGTCGCGATGGAGCTCGTCGACTGCGCCTTTCCGCTGCTCGCCGGGCTCGACCTGCACGACGTTCCCGCGGACGCCTTCGACGGCGCCAACGTGGCGCTGCTCGTGGGCTCGCGACCGCGCACGAAGGGCATGGAGCGTGCCGAGCTGTTGAGCGTCAACGGCGAGATCTTCACCGTTCAGGGCAAGGCGCTGAACGAGGTGGCCGCGCCTGACGTCAAGGTGCTGGTGGTCGGGAACCCCGCCAACACCAACTGCCTGATCGCGATGAACAACGCGCCTGACATACCCAACGAGCGCTTCACCTCGATGATGCGGCTCGACCACAACCGCGCGATCGCTCAGCTGGCCGCCAAGCTGGAGGTGCACGTCAGCGATGTCTCCAACATGGGCGTGTGGGGGAACCACTCGCCGAGCATGTACCCCGACCTCTTCCACGCGCACGTCGGTGGCCGCATGGCGGCCGGTGTCGTCGACGATCAGGCATGGATCGCAAACGAGTTCCTGCCGAACGTCGGCAAACGCGGGGCTGCCGTGATCGACGCACGCGGCGCTTCGTCGGCTGGCTCCGCGGCAAGCGCGGCCATCGACCACGTGCACGACTGGGTGCTCGGCACCGGTGGACGCTGGGTCTCCATGGGAGTGCCCTCGGACGGCTCTTACGGCGTCCCCGAGGGTCTCATCAGCGG
This sequence comes from Solirubrobacteraceae bacterium, assembly GCA_030043235.1. Taxonomy (GTDB): domain Bacteria; phylum Actinomycetota; class Thermoleophilia; order Solirubrobacterales; family Solirubrobacteraceae; genus Palsa-744. The sequence continues at coordinate 9,194 of JASHYF010000328.1, forward strand.
CTTCCCGTGCACCTGCGAGAACGGACGGTACGAGATCGTCCAGGGCTTGGAGCTCGACGACTTCTCCCGGGAGAAGATCGATGCCTCCGTCGCCGAGCTCGTCGGCGAGCGTGACACGGTCGCCGGTCAGGGGCTGATTTAGCCAAGCGGCTTCGCGCGGCATGAAACGACGTGGGCGTGGTCATCCCGACCACGCCGTATCGCGGCACCGAAAACGACGTGGGCGTGGTCATCCCGACCACGCCCTTATGTCAACTGAGGTGCTCAGGCCGCTGGAGACGAGAGGGGGTCCGACGGCCGCACGGGCGGCAACGTTGCTAGCCCTTGGGGTACCAGCCGCGACCTTTCTTTTCCACTCGGTTTTCCTGCTCGAGGCCGGGGAGCACGCGGTAGAGGTAGTTCTGCTTGATGCCCATCTTCGCCGCCAGCTCCGGGATGGTGATGCCGGGCTGTCCTTGCACGAAAGATTGCGCCTCGGCTGCGCGCGTGCCGCTGCCTTTACGCCGGCCGGCGCGACGTTTTGGCGGGCGGCCGGGTTTGGCGGCGACTTTCGTGGTGGTCGCGATGGCGCTCCGTTTGAGGGTTTTCGAGCCGCGCGGACGACCCGGTCCGCGACGGCGTGGGGTCAGTGTTGCGGAACTGGAGCTGGAGGGTGCGGAGCCACGCAAGCCCGCGAGAGCCGCCGCGGCGGCCTCCAGGCGAGAGAACTCATCCACCAGGGGCTTCAACTCCTGCAGTCGGCTTGTGATCTCTTGGCGCTTCTCGTCAAGGAAGTCGGGCACGATGTAAATCCTCTTCACTAACGCGATGTGTCGAATCACACCGCTATCGCTTTGTGCGCTTACCTTACACTAAACCGCGGGCGGTTATCCGCAACAACTGGTTCCGGCCCTCCAACAACTAGTTCCGGCCTCCGGTTTCCTCCAGGTGTTCACGCAAGCGCTCCAGCGTGCGCCTGGCCTCGCGCTCGGGCATCCCGCCTACGAGCGCGCGGCTGACCAGCGCCCCCACCGGCCCCAGCGGTGGACGGAAGTCGTTGCGGTAGTCAAAGCGTGTTCCCCCGTCCTCAGCGCTGAGGACGTATTCGCTGCGAGCATGCGAGCGTGCCGGTCCGCGCCCCTCCCACACGGCCAGCTCGCCCGAGCGGCAGTCGACGAGAGTCCAGTGAACTTCGAGGCTCACCCCGCGCATGTGGATCTGCTGGTCCATCGTGTAGCCCACGCGCGGCGGGCCGTCGTCGGCGTGCACGAGCTTGCGGTGAATCGTGACCCACTCGCTCAGGCAGGAAGGGTCCATGACCATCTCCCACACGCGCGCCGGCGCGGCGGCGATGCGAATCGAGGCCGTGACGATGCTCATCGTGCGGCCAGCGGCTCGAAGCGCTCCCACTCGGCCAGGGCGTGCTCGACGGCAGAGTCGAACGAATGCAGGCGCACGCCGAGCAGCTCCGCTGCGTGGTGCTCGGCGGGCAGCAGGTCAGCATGCAGGCCCTCCATCAACGCCACCACCAACTCGGGGTCCTCGCCGGCGATCGCCGCCGCCAGACGCGCGGCGAGGCCTGTCAGATTCACTCCCAGCGTGAGCGTCGGGCGGCTCACGAGCATCGACTCGGCGATCCGCTGCAGCATCTCGCCGTACGTGAGAACGTCCGGGCCGCCCACGTCCAGCGAGCGGCGCGGCGGGCGCGCGGTGAGGCATGCGGCGAGCATCTCGATCACGTCTCGCTCGTCGATCGGCTGCGAGCGCAGCCGGTGCCACGCGGGCAGTGTGAGCACGGGCATGCGCTCCAGCAGGCGCACGAGCAGGCGGAACGAGCGCGAGCGCGCGCCGATCACGATCGACGCGCGCAGCGCAAGCGAATCGGGGATCGCGGCGAGCAGCACGCGCTCGACCTCCTCGCGGCTCGCGAGGTGGCGCGAGATCGCCACCTGCGGCTGCCCGCCGGCTTCCCCGCGGCGGACGCTCGCGCGGGCGGTGGC
>JASHYF010000329.1 GCA_030043235.1 Solirubrobacteraceae bacterium
CGCGCTGGCCGCGCTCAACGAGATGGACGTGCCGCTGGGCCGCGAGCTGCACGACACCCTCGGCGAGATCCAGCAGCTCACCCCGATGGTCGACGCCCTGTATGTGCCCAGCATCGACGACTCGCTCGACGAGCAGGACGCCAAGCGCGCGTTCTGGGCGGCCTTCCGCGTGCTCGGCGACTGGTACGCGGCGCAGCCGCCGTACTGAGCCGGCCGTCGTTCCGAGCGCCCTTGCCGGTCAGGCCGACCTTGAGATGCCGCGTCAGGCCGACCTTGAGATGCCGCGTCAGGCGACCTGAAATGCAGCGTCAGGCCGACCTGAAATGCAGCGTCAGGCCGACCTTGAAAGCTTCATCTAGCCATGCGGCTCACGACTTTCGCCACGTGTGGCTGGCCATCACCCATCACTGAGTCAATAGACCTTCGATCCACGTGCCGACATCAGCGATGAAAGCGGGAAGGTACTTGCGCTGCCGGTTGACGGCCGCGTGAACCTTCTCTGGCCGCAGGATCCAATACTCGTGCTGACTGGAGTTGCGCAGTGCGACGACCCCCTGCATGACTAATTGCGCCTCCCTCGGATAGAGACCCTGTCGATACAGCTGATCGGCTGCGGGCGTCTTGCGATCAGGGGGAATCGCACCCACGTCCTGTGCAACACGCACGCTGCGATCGATCAGGCTCTGGCAGAGATTGTGCAAGTCGTCCATGTTCGACCGCACCAACATCGCCCGGTTCCGGTCGTCCGGAACCGTCGAATGCCAAGCAGCTTGAAACGCGCCAAGGTCGAAGTCGGGTGGGAAGGCTGAGACCGCCGCCTCGAGTTGCTCCATGGTGCGCGCGAGCTGCACCAACGCTTGCTCCACCGCCTCGCGGCGCGCCTCCTCCGCGACAGGCGAGCGGACCGGATCGCTCACAGAGAGGCGCCGGAAGACGACGTGCGTTCGGACGCCAGCCGCTGGAAGTAGCCAACCGCCGAGCGCGATTCGTCCCGCAAAATGCTTCCCCTCAGGTTGGCCTGCGCCTGCGTCCTCTCCCGCTCCGCTTGAAGTCGCGGCCATACCTCTCCGCGATCCACCAGCGGCCGGCCATCGCGCAAGACCTCAGACAGCAGACGGGGATGGCCCAGCGCCTCCTCCAGAGGCACAAGTTGCACATGGGAGCGCAGGCGCTCGTCCATCCGCCGGCGCAGCGCTTCGAGGGCGCCGGGAGACGGGCGTCGCAACTCCACCAGCAGGTCTATATCTGAAACATCCTCTACATCTACTCCGCGCGCGACGGAGCCAAAGAGCACTGCAAGCTCGACGTTGGGCTCGGTTCTGAGGATGGCAAGCAGCTGACCCACCAGCGACCAGCGAGAACGGACCCAAGCCATCTCTTGGTCTGACAAAGAGAGCTGGCGCGAGCTCAGAGGCCGCGCATGGATCAAACCGCCGCTCACCGCCCGGCGGAGCGTGCGCTCGTGAACTCCGATCTCATCCGCCAGTCGTCCAAGGATCAAACTCATGTGTCCAATGTAGCGCCCATGTGTCCAATGTAGCGCCCATGTGTCCAATCGTCTTATGCGACGGTCCTGAGAGGCCCGGCCGTCACCCGGAACTCGTCACATCGTGAGCACGATCTTGCCCAGCTTGCCGCCGGCGGCGAAGCGCTCGTACGCGGCCGCCGCCTGATCGAGAGCGTAGGTCTCGGCGATCGGCACACGCAGCGCGCCCGCTTCGAACAGCGGCAGCGCCTCGTGCTCTAGGCGCCGCGTGGCCAGCGCCTTCTCCTCCAGCGGACGCGCGCGCAGCGTCGAGCCGTGGATGCGCGCTCGCTTGCCCATCAGCGCAAGCAGGTTGAGCTCGCCCTTGGCCCCGGCAGACACGCCGATCACGGCGACGCGCCCGCCGGTAGCCAGTGCCTGCATGTTGTCGGCCAGGTTCACCGCGCCAACCAGCTCGAGGATCACGTCGAACGGTCCGTGCGCGGCGAAGCCCTCCGGTGCGATCGCCCGTGCACCGAGCGCGTCGACCTGGTCGCGCAGCGCCTCGCTGCGCACCGTCGCCGTCACGCTCGCGCCCGCCGCGCGCGCGAGCTGGATCGCCGCCGTGCCCACCCCACCGGCGCCGCCGTGCACGAGCAGCCGCTCGCCGCTGCGCAGCTGCGCCTGCGCGAAGAGCGCATCGTGAGCGGTGATGAACACCTCCGGCAGCGCGCCCGCGGCAGGCCAGTCGAGCGCGTCGGGGACGGGCATCAGCTGGCGCTCGTGCACGGTCGCGAGCTGCGCCTGCCCGCCGCCGCCGACGATTGCCATCACGCGAGCGCCGATCGAGAAGCGCTCCGCGCCGGGCCCGAGCGCGGCGACCTCGCCCGCGAGCTCGAGGCCGGGAATGTCCCGGGGCGAGCCCGCCGGCGCTGGGTAAAGGCCGCGCAGTTGCATCATGTCGGCGCCGTTCAGCCCTGCCGCGCGCACGCGCACGAGCACCTCGCCCGCGCCGGGCAGGGGATCGGGGTGCTCCTCGACGAGCACCTCCTGCTCGCGGATCGTCGCCGCACGCATCTCGCCGCAGCCTATCCTCGCGGCGCGAGCGCCGCAGCCGCCTCTCGCTCAGCGCTCGAAGCAGGCGACGCACTCGATGTGATGCGTCTGCGGAAACATGTCCACGGGGCGCACCTTGCGCAGCGCCCATCCGGCCGCCACGAGCTCGGCCGCGTTGGGCGCGAGCGTGGTGGGGTTGCACGACACGTACACGATGCGCCTGGGTGAGGCGTCGATGATGCGGTGCACGACCTTCTTGGAGAGGCCGGCGCGAGGGGGATCCACGACGATCACGTCCGGGCGGCCGGCCTTCTCCGCGAGCTCGCCCAGCGCCAGGCGCGTGTCGCCGGCGAAGAAGCGCGCGTTGGTCACGTCGTTGCGCTGAGCGCCGGCGATCGCGTCCGCGACCGCCTGCTCCACGAGCTCGATCCCCCACAGCTCGCCCGCCCGCGGGGCCAGCGTGAGGGCGATCGTGCCGATCCCGCAGTACAGGTCGAACGCGCGCTCCCAGCCCTGCAACGCCGCGTACTCGCCGGCTACGCCGTACAGCACCTCCGCCATCTCGGTGTTCGTCTGGAAGAACGCCTGCGGGGAGATCCGCAGGTCGAGCTCGCCCAGGCGCTCGGGCAGCTCGGCCTCGCCCCAGACCAGATCCGTCTCGCCGCCGGCGGTCGTCTCGGCGAGGCTGGCCGAGCGCGTCCACAGCACGCCGCTGAGGCTCTCGCCGAGCGCGTCGGCCAGAGCGGCCGCGAGCCCACCGGCGTCGAGCTCTCCCTCGGTGGTCACGATCCGCACCTGCAGCCTGTCCGTGCGCCGGCCCTCGCGCACCACCAGGTTGCGCAGGCGCGCACGCCCGTCGGCCGACGGCGCCGTGCGCTTGGCACGCGCGTTCTCGCCGCCACCGCCATGCGCGCCTGCCTGCCTGCCTGCGCCCTTCAGGGTGTGCCCTTCAGGGTGCCCCCCGTCATGGGGCGTGCCCCCGGAGGGGGTGCGTCCCCAGCCGCGGTCCCACGCGCTCAGGCCCTCAGCGCGGCACCAGCGCAGCGCCACCTCGCGCGCGAGGTTGCCGCGCTCGGAGGCCAGCAGACAGTCGTCGATCTGCTCCACACGCTTGCCACCCGCGGCGGCGTGGAAGCCGCACACCAGTCCGCCTCGCCGGCCGTCCGCGTCCGCGCCGGTGCCAGCGCTTGCGCTGCCGTGTGTGCTGCCGGCCTCGCCGAACGAGTACTCGAGCTTGTTGCGATAGCGCCAGCGTTCCACGGCGGGCACGATCTCCTCGAGCTCATAGCCCTCGAGGCGACCGATCCGGCGGAGCGCCTCGTCGACCTGGCCTTGCTTGATCTCCAGCTGACGCCCGTATGGGATCACCTGCCAGGGGAC
>JASHYF010000330.1 GCA_030043235.1 Solirubrobacteraceae bacterium
GGCTCGGCGTCCGCGAGCGTGACGCTCAACCACACGAGCCCCACGGGCTTCTCCGGGGTTCCGCCGCCGGGTCCGGCGACGCCGGTGATCCCCACCCCGACGTCTGCCCGCAGGCGCGAGCGCGCGCCGTCGGCGAGGGCGCGGGCGACCTCCGCGGAGACCGCCCCGTGCGTCTCTATCGCCGCGGCCTGGACGCCCGCCAGCTCGACCTTGGCCGCGTTTGAGTAGGCGACGATGCCGCCGCTGAAGTACTCGGAGGATCCCGCGAGCTCGGTCAGCCGCGCAGCGAGCAGTCCGCCGGTGCAGGACTCGGCGACGGCGATCGTACGCGCCCGGCGGCCTGCGCCCGAGGCCGGCGAGCGGTCGCCTCTCAGGAGCGCCGCGACCTGCTGATCGACGGTCGCGCCGTCGCGCGAGAACAGCGTGTCCGGGTGACGGGCGCCGACGACGGCGACGAGCGCGTCGTAGGCGGCCTGGGCGTCGGGCTCGTAGCGCGTCACGACCTCGACCTCTCCGCGTTTGAGGCAGGTGGTGATCTCCAGCTTTGCGAGCTCGACGCCCTCGCGCTCGGCAGCGCGCAGCGTCTCCGCGATCTCCGACTCGGGCATCCCGAACAATCGCAGCGTGCCCAGCCGGTAGCTGCCGGCCCGCGCGAGCGCGGCCTGCACGGCGCCCGTGCGCACCGCCTTCGCCCACATCGGCTGCAGCTCGCGCGGGGGGCCGGGCAGGACGACGATCGTGGGGCCTGGCGGCGTGGGCGCGCTCTGCAGCTCCTGCGCGCCCGGCACGATGAGCCCCGGCGCCGTGCCCACCGGCTCGAGCACCGTGGCGCCGCGCGGGATGGTGGCCTGTTTGCGATTGCCGGCGCGTACGGCGTCCATGTCCAGGTGCGGGAAGCGCGCGGCCAGCCCGCTCAGGATCTCGGCGATGCGTCCCTCGAGCTGCTCGTCGAGCACCATCTCGCGCCCCTGGAAGCGGCCGACGACCTCGGCGGTGAGATCGTCGGCGGTGGGGCCGAGCCCGCCGCTGGTCACGATGAGGTCCATGCCCTGCCCGGCCATGAAGGAGAGCGCGGCGTGCACGTCGGCCGGCCGGTCGCCGACGATCGCGGTGTGGGCCAGCTCGACGCCGAGCTCGTGCAGGCGTCCGGCCAGCCACGGCCCGTTGCGATCGCTGACACGACCGGTGAGCACCTCGGTGCCGGTGACGAGGACCGCCGCGCGCACTCGCCTGCCTGCCTGCCCGCGCCCTTCAGGGTGTGCCCCCGGAGGGGGTGCGCCCTCATCCGATCCCGCCCGCCCGTGCCCTTCAGGGCGCCCGTGCCCTTCAGGGCGCCCGCGCTCGCCGCGGGCGCCGCGGCCGCTGGCTGCGGGCGTGCTCACGTGCAGGTCGGCAGGTGACCGGGCGGGAGCAGCTGGCGGCCGTATGCCTTCGTGATCGAGTAGCCGATCGCTTCGCTCGAGGGCGGCACGATCCGGGGGGTGCCGTCGATGAACAATTCAACCGAGCTGTTGCCGAGCGTGATTTCGAAGTGTCTGGCGCGATAGGTCGGCGTGTTTTCGCCCGGTTGCAGCTCGATCCCGGCGATCAGCTTGCGTCCGCCTTCGCCGATCAGGCATACGTACACGAGCGCTGTCGCTCGCAGCGAGAGCGTCACGTCCTGTGAGATGAGCGCCCGGCGCCGGGCTGCGGCCACCGCCGCCGCGTGGCGCTTGGCAGCGGCCGCGCTGCTGCGCGTCCGCGTGGACGAGGAGGTGCTGGTGGTGGGCGTGGAGGAGCCGCCTCCGTTCGCGATCAGCAGCGCGACGAGCACGACGATCACCGCGCCGATGGCGCTGATCGCGATCATGTAGCCCCGTGAGGAGCCTTCAGGCGATCCCGTACGTCCTGCGCGCCCGCCTGTGCCCGAACGGGTGCGCGCGCGGTTCGGGCTCGAGACGATCGGCTCGAGCGAGGAGTCGCTGGGGCGCTCGTGGTGCAGCCGGTACTCCTCGACGAGCGCCTTGCCGTCGAGGCCGAGCGCCTGCGCGTAGGTGCGCAGGAAGCTCTTGACGAACGTCGGTCCCGGCAAAAGGCCCCACTCTTCGTTCTCGAGAGCACGCAGGTACTTGGCGCGGATCTTGGTCTTGGCCTCGATCTCGGACACGTCGATGCGCTCGCGCATCCGCGCCTCGCGCAGCGTTGCTCCGATCTCCGGCATCCCGCCGAAGGCTAGTCACTTGCGGGCGCGGTGGCGGGCTGGGTCGGCTGGGCCGGCTGGGCTTCCAGCGAGGCGAGCACGCGCGGCAGGTCGGCCTCGGTGATCAGCACCTGGCGCGGCTTTGAGCCCTCATAGCCGGAGATCACGCCGCGGCGCTCGAGCATGTCGATCATGCGCCCGGCGCGCGTGTAGCCGAGTCGCAGGCGGCGCTGGAGCATGGAGGTGGAGGCTGTCTGCATTTCGGCGACGAGCGTGATCGCGTCCCGCAGCAGCGGGTCCTCGTCGGGGTCGAACTCGTCCTGGCCGGAGGCGGCGCCCTCATCGGGCTCGACCTCCTCGAGCAGCTCCTCGCGCAGCTGCGGCTCGCCCTGGCGGCGCCAGCCCTCGGTCAGCTTGGCGATCTGCGACTCGTCGATGTAGGCGCCCTGGATGCGCTGCAGGCGCGAGGAGCCGACGGGGCTGAACAGCATGTCGCCCTGGCCGAGCAGCGACTCCGCGCCGTTCTGGTCGAGGATCACGCGCGAGTCGGTCTGCGAGGAGACGGCGAAGGCGATGCGTGAGGGCACGTTCGCCTTGATCATGCCGGTGATCACGTCCACGCGCGGGCTCTGCGTGGCGAGCACGAGGTGGATGCCGACCGCGCGCGCCTTCTGCGCGAGGCGGATGATCGAGTCCTCGACGTCGGCGGGCGCGACCATCATCAGGTCGGCGAGCTCGTCGATCACGCAGAGGATGTAGGGGAGCGGGGCTTCCCCGCGCTTGGCGCGGGCTGTGTTGAGCTCGACCAGCCCGCGGGTGCGCGCCAGCGACATGATCCCGTAGCGCGCCTCCATCTCCTTGACGAGGTTCTGCAGCGCGTTGGCGGCCATGCGCGGGCTGGTGATGACGGGCGTGAGCAGGTGCGGAATCGACTCGTAGTGGTTGAGCTCGACCTGCTTGGGATCGACGAGCACGAGACGCACCTGGTGCGGAGTGGCGCGCAAAAGGATGCTCGAGAGCATCGCGTTGATCGCCCCGGACTTGCCTGCGCCGGTCGTGCCGGCGACGAGTATGTGCGGCATCTTCGCCAGGTCCGCGCCGATCGCCTTGCCGGCGACGTCCTTGCCGAGCCACACGGTCAGCGGCGACCAGTCCCGGGGCGGCTCCTGGAAGACGTCGCCGAGGCGGACGATCCGCCGCTGCGGGTTGGGCACCTCCACGCCGACCGCCTGCTTGCCGGGGATGGGCGCAAGGATGCGAATGTCGGTGGCGGCGAGCGCGTAGGCGAGGTCGTCCTTCAGCTGGGCGACCTTGCCGACCTTGGTTCCGGGAGCCAGGCGCAGCTCGTAGCGGGTGATGTGCGGACCGGCGACGGTGCCGATGACACGCGCCTGCACGTCGAAGTGCCCGAGCGCCTCGACGAGGTTCGTGGCGGTGCGCTCCTGCCCGGCCAACTCGGCCCCGCCCACCCGTGCCTGCGCGCCGCTCGAGCGGGTGAGCAGGCGGGCGGCGTTGGGCAGCTCCCAGACGAAGCTTGGATCGTCGGTCGCCACGGCGCGCAGCCGCCCCTGGGGCGTGAGCTCCGGGGGCTCGCCCTGCGCCGGCCGCTCGGCTGGCGCCGGCTGGCCGGGCTCGCCCCCCCGGCCCAGCCCCGTGGGCGGCGTGGGGCCCGTCGTCCCGGCGCTCGCCGCCGAGGGCTCCGCCGCATCGCGCTGCTGCTCACGCACCATGACACCGGAGGCGAGCTCCTCCTCCGCTCCAGGGCGCTCGAGTGGCTCGCCGGCTTCGCGGTCGAAGGGCGCCTCTTCCCCCTCCCAGTCGTGCGCGGGCGCCTCCACGTGGGTGGCGCGCACGATCAGCTCGCGGGGAGCCGGCTCGGGCGGCGTGAGCGGCGCGAGCGGCGCAGGCGGCGCAGGCGAGGCGCGCTCTTCGCCTGTCGGCCCGCGCGGCGTACGCCTGAACCGGGCGCCCAGGCGAGCGTCGCGCACGTGCAAGCGCCCCACCAGGCGCGTGGAGTCGAGCACGCCGCTGCCGGTCGCGCGGAGGATGCCCGCGAGCGAGGCCCCCGTGAGCAGCACCACCCCGGCGAGCAGCAGGAAGACGACGAGGATGTCCACGCCGACGTTCTGCACGAGCCGGTGGGCGACGGCGTACAGCGCCTGTCCGGCGAGGCCGCCGTGGGACTGCAGGTACGCGCTGCTCCAGGCGCGCGCGCCCGTGGGCTTGACGCCGCCCGGGCGCGAGCTCAGGCCGAGCACGCCGGCGGCGAGCGCGAGCGTGACGGCGGCGAACACGCACAGCGCGCCGGCGCGCAGTCCGCGCAGCGCGGGCAC
>JASHYF010000331.1 GCA_030043235.1 Solirubrobacteraceae bacterium
GTCGTCGGGGTCGTACGGCGCGAGGATGCGCGGCTCGTGCCCGCTCGCCTGCAGCTCGCCGGCGAGCGCCTCGATGTGACGCGTGACACCGCCGGGGTAGGTCCACGAGTACGGCGAGAGCAGCGCGATCCGCACGGTGCGTACTCTACCCACCGCGCACCCGCACAGACCGCGCCGGCCGCGGGCGCGGGGGCACCTCTACAATCGTCGCATGACGAAGGCGCCGAACGCGCGCTCGCAGGGCCGGTGGACGCCGGAGGAGATCGCACGCGAGGACGCGAGCGTGCGTGCGCGCGCGGAGCGCGACCGTAGGAAGACGCCGCAGGAACGCCTGGAGGAGACGTTGCGTCTCAGCCGCTTCATGAGCGAGTTGACGCAGGGCATGCCGGGCGATGTTCGAGCCCGATGAGCTGCTGCTCACGCTGACCGCTGCTGGCGTGGACTTCATCGTCATCGGGGGGGTGGCCGTCGGCGTGCACGGCTTGATACGCGCCACCAAAGATCTCGACATCGTCCCCGACCCGGCCCCGGCGAACCTCGCGCGCCTCGCGGGCGTGCTCACCAAGATCGACGCTGAGCAGCTTGGCGTCGGCGACCTCGCGCCCGAGGAGTTCGCTGACGACCCGACGGACCCCGAGCAGCTCGCCGAAGTTCGCGTGTGCGGCCTGGAGCACCTGCGCGCAATGAAGTCTGCGGCGGGGCGCCCGCAGGATCTCGAGGACCTCACGCGGCTGTCTCGCGCGTGAGCGGCCGTAGGCAGTGTCAGCCGATGCGATAATTGCACGTGTGGGCGCGCGCCACTTCGTGAAGTACACGTTCCTGAAGCTCGAGCCGGCGTGGCGGCGGCTGGCGGCGGAGGCGCGCGCGCAGCACAAGCGCGAGTTCGCGGCGGCGTGCGAGGACTTCGCGGACGGGCACCTGCTGCAGAGCTTCTCGCTGGTGGGCACGCGGGGGGACGCGGAGCTGCTGCTGGTGTGCGAGGCGGAGAACCTCGAGCGCATCCACGAGCTGCACGTGGTGCTGGCGCAGAGCGGGCTGATGCAGTGGGCGCAGATCCCGTACTCGTTCCTGGGCATGCGCAAGAGCTCGGAGTACTCCGAAGACGAGCGCGTCGTGCCGCGGGGCTTTCGCGGGCGCTACGTGTTCGTGTACCCGTTCGTGAAGTCGCGCGAGTGGTACGCGCTGGCGGCGGACGAGCGCTGGCGGATCATGCAGGGCCACATCCAGGTCGGCCGCGAATACCCCGGCGTGGACAACCACACCACCTACTCCTTCGGCCTCGACGACCAGGAGTTCGTGGTGGCGTTCGACACCGACGACGTGGCCACGTTCCTCGATCTCGTGCAGCGCCTGCGCACGACGGAGGCCTCGCGCTACACGGTGCGCGACACGCCGAGCTTCACCTGCCTGGCGATGTCGCTGGAGCGCGCGCTGAACGCGCTCGACGGCGAGCGCGTGGCGCTGGAGACGCTGCCCGCTGTCTGAGCGCGCCCTGGCCCACCTGCGCGCGGCCGACCCCGTGCTCGCGCAGCTGATCGCGGCGGTCGGTCCCCTGGACGACCCGCGCGCGCGACGCCCGGCGGATGGAGGATCGGCCGGCGACGAGCACTACGGAGCGCTGGTGCGCTCGATCGTCAACCAACAGCTCTCCGTGCGCGCCGGGGCGGCGATCTACGGACGCCTGACCGCTCGCTTTGGCGGACGGGCGCCCACCCCCGTGGAGATCCTGGCCGACGATCCCGAGCAGCTGCGCGCGGCCGCCGGGCTCTCCCGCGCGAAGGCCGGCTACCTGCGCTCGCTGGCGGAGCACGTGGTCTCCGGCGAGCTCGAGCTCGAGCGCCTGGACGAGCTCACGGACGAGCAGGTGATCGCCGAGCTCGTCGCCGTGAAGGGCCTCGGCGTGTGGACCGCGCACATGTTCCTGATGTTCCACCTGCAGCGCCCCGACGTGCTGCCCGTCGGCGACCTCGGCATCCGCCGCGCGATCGAACGCGCCTACGAGCTCGATGGGCTCCCCGACGCAGCCACGATCGAGGAGATCGCCGAGCCGTGGCGCCCGCAGCGCACGCTCGCGTGCAGATACCTGTGGCGCTCGCTGCACAACGAGCCGAGGTAGTTCACTTTTTCAGCTCGAGCCGTCCTCGCACGCGTACCCGGCACCAACGGCGCAGCAGAGCGCCTTACCTCGCGTGCAAATCTGTAGTTCAGCTATAACATTGCACGCATGATCGAGAGGCGTGTGGCGGCAGAGGTGAGCGCGCTGCTCGAGCACGTGCCGGCGGTGGCGCTGCTCGGACCGCGGCAGGCTGGGAAGACGACACTCGCCCTCGCGCTCGCGCGGGGACGTCCGTCGCTGTATCTGGATCTCGAGTCGGCCGCCGACCGGGCCAGGCTGGCAGAGCCGGAGCTGTATCTTGCGGACCACGCGGGGGAGCTCGTGATCCTCGATGAGATCCAGCGCGCGCCGGGGCTGTTCGAATCGCTGCGCGTGCTGATCGATCGCGCCAGGCGCGAGGGTGCGGCTGCGGGGCGCTTCCTGCTGCTCGGCTCCGCGGGGATCGATCTGCTGGCGCAGTCCGGGGAGACGCTGGCTGGACGCGTGACCTTCGTGGAGCTCTCGCCGTTTGACGTAACCGAGGTGGGCGCCGGTGAACTCGATCGCCTGTGGGTGCGCGGGGGCTTTCCCGAGAGCTTCCTCGCGGCCGACGAGCGGGTGAGCGCGCGCTGGCGGGAGGACTTCATTCGCACGTATCTGGAGCGGGACGTGCCCCAGCTCGGGCCGCGCATTCCAGCTGAGACGCTGCGGCGGCTATGGACGATGTTCGCCCACCACCAGGGCGGGCTGCTCAACGCAGCGCAGCTGTCGCGAAGCCTCGGCGTGAGCGGGAGCACCATCGCGCACTACCTCGACCTGATGGTGGATCTGCTGCTCGTGCGGCGCCTCGAACCCCGTCTGGCCAACGTGGGCAAGCGCCTCGTGCGCTCGCCGAAGGTGTACGTGCGCGACAGCGGGCTGGTGCACGCGCTGCTCGGCCTCGCGGACAAGGAGGCGCTGCTCGGGCATCCGGTGGCGGGGGCGAGCTGGGAGGGGATGGTGATCGAGAACGTGATCGCGTTGGCCGGGCCGCGGACGCAGGCGAGCTTCTACCGCACGAGCCATGGGGCTGAGATCGACCTCGTGCTCGCCTGGCCGGGCGGAGAGGAGTGGGCGGTGGAGGTGAAGAGAGGCCTCGCGCCCGCTGTTGAACGCGCCCAGCGCTCCGCGCTCGCGGACGTGCGCGCGGAGCGGGCGTTCATCGTCTACCCCGGCCGCGAGCGCCGGCCGGCGGCGCCGGGGGTGGAGGCGATCGGGCTGGGCGAGCTGTGCGAGGAGGTGCGCATGCGGGCGGGCGCATGACGACGAGTTCCCCGACGCGTCCGTGATCGAGAGGGTCGCCGAGCCACGGCGCCCGCAGCGCACGGGCGCGTGCAGGTTACCTGTGGCGCTCGCTGCGCAACGAGCCGTAGCTCAGGCGAACTTGACGCTTACGGCGCTCGGGACGCCTATTCCAGTCGTCGGGGCGAAGCTCAGGTGCACGCGCACCTCCAGGCGCCGCTTGTGCGCGACGGCCGCCTGGCCTTTCGGGCCGAGGTGGAGCTTCAGCGTGTAGGTGCCGGCCTTCGAGAAGGACTTCTCGAGCGTGCGCAGGCCCGAGCCGCTGACCGAGAGGCGTCCGCTGGTCGGCACGACCACCACGAGCGTCAGCGTCGAGCCCTTGACGGAGTGCTTCTTGATCGCCACCTTGAATTCCTTGTGGCTTTCGACGCCGCCGCAGCCTTCGAGCGCGATGTGCGTCGTCTGTTCGATGACCGCGCCGTTCTGCCCGGCGATCGTCGTCGGGTTCTGCGCGACGATCGTCGTCGGCATCAGCAGCTTGCTCGCGCTGTTGCACAGGCTGAAGTCTTCCTTTTCCGGGACGTAGGCCGTCAGCGCCGAGTGCGGGCCTTCGGGAAACGTGGAGATGAACTTCGTGAACGGCGCGTCCGGCGAGGTTTCGAACTTCGAGTAGGTGATGCCTTTTTTGATGTCGGTTTTGCCGTCGAGGATGATCGTCACGTCTTCGCCCTGCAGCACGAACTCCACGTCGGGGAACGCGGCCGCCCCGTGGGAGACGAGGTAGGCGGGGCCTTTCAGCGGGTTCTTGAACACGGGCGTGTAGACGGTGCCTTCGCCGATCACCGAGCCTTCGTCGCAGCTGGCTGGGTTGGCGTCGAAGACCTTTTCGAGGCACGCTTTTTCGATCGTGCTCTGGCGCGACGGGAGCACTTCGGGCAGCGTGAGGTCGACCTTGTGGATGTTCGCCTGGCCGATGCCAGCCGATTCGAGGGTGACCGTGAAGGTCGTTCCGTCGGCTTTGCTGCCTTTGCCTTTGACCGTCGCGGTGAGCTTCGGCGAGAACGGCAGCGACGCGCAGTTGCGCGCCTGGTAGGGCGAGGACACCGCCTCGGAGGTGCCTTCGTAGCCGGTGAGCGTGCCGGTCACGGGCTGGGCTTCGCAGTTGGTCGGGTTGAACTCGAAGCCCTTGCCGTTCACCGATTCCTCGATGTAGACTTCCAGTGCTTTGATCTGGCTCGGGACGCCGTCGAGCTCTTCGGGCAGGCCGCCGATCGGCGCGAGGGGCCCGCCGTTGACGCTGGCCCCGGC
>JASHYF010000332.1 GCA_030043235.1 Solirubrobacteraceae bacterium
GCTGCACGATGGCCGCCCCGCTGTTCCTGCTCGCCGCCTCGCCGCCGCTCGGCGCCGAGGAGCTGCGTCCCATCACCATCACCACCACCTCGCTCGCAGCCCCGGCGAACACCTCGCCCCCGGCGATCCACGGGGAAGCGCTGGAAGGCAGGATCCTCACCGCCACGAGCGGCGCCTGGAGCGGAAAGCCGACCTCATACACCTACAAGTGGGCCAGTTGTGACAGTGAAGGCTGCGCGCCGCTCAGCCCGGAGGCGCAACGCGAAAACGCCTACCAGCTCGGGGAAGCCGATGTGGGCCGCATGCTGCAGGTGCAGGTCACGGCGCGCAATGCCGCAGGCTCGGCGACCGCCACATCCAGCGCCACCCCCGCGGTCGACGCGCACGGCGGCGCGGTCGTCGGGTGGGGCGACAACAAATTCGGCGAGCTGGGCACGATCTACCAGGACAGCGCCGAAGTCAACCCGGTCGACGCCGTCGAAGGGCTCGGCGACGTCACCCAGATCGGAGGAGGCCTCGCCCTGCTCGCCAACGGCACCGTGGCCGCCCGGGGCGGCGGCTTCAGGGGCGAGCTCGGCGACGACGGGGACGAAGCGAGCTGGGAAGAAGGCAAGCCGTACGTCATGGTCAACGCCAGGGAAAACCCGGCGACGCACAAGGGCGAAGGGCTGCTCGAAGGCGTGCGGGAGGTCGCGGGCGCCGCAGAGCACCGCCTCGCCCTGCTCGAGGACGGCGAGGTGATGGCGTGGGGCAACAACGAGTACGGCCAGCTCGGGCAGGGTCCCGAAGCTCACGGATTCGAAAAGGAAACCGCGATCAACCAGCGGCTGCCGAAAGCCGTGCTGTGGATCGACCCCGCAACCGGCAGGAAGGAACAGCTGGATCAGATCACGGCGATCGCCGCGGGCGGCGGCTCGGACTACGCGCTGACGAGCGAAGGCACCGTGCTCGCGTGGGGGGATGACGCGGGCGGGCAGCTCGGCATCGACGAACCCGAACGCTGTGAGACCGAAGGGTCGGGCAGAGCAGGGAAGACCGAAGCCTGCAGCGCGGTGCCCAAGCCAGTGACGTGGACCAACCCCGAAACCGACGCGAGCGAATCGCTGAAAGAGGTGAAGGCGATTTACGCGGGCCACTTCGCGGCATACGCGCTCCTGACGGATGGCCGCGTCGTCTCGTGGGGCGAGAACAACCGCGGGCAGCTCGGCACCGGCCTGGACGTCGCGCACGGCAAACGCGAACCCCCGGCCTATGTGGTGAGGTCCGCGGGAGAATCGCGAGCGGGCAAAGCGGAAACGAGCCAGCTCGAACACGTCGCCGAAGTCGCGGCGGGCTACGACGACGCGTTTGCGCGGCTGGAAAACGGTGAAGTGTATGGCTGGGGCAGCGCCGAAATGGAAGTTCTGCCGGGGCTGACCGCGTCAAACTGCGCGCGCGAACTGCAACCAAAGCAGAGGCAGGAAAAAGAAAAGCTGATCGCGACGGAAGAAGCCGAGATCCGGGAGCTGGAAGCCGAGATCAAAGCTCGCGAGGACGAGGGGGAAAGCGCTGAAGCGCTGGAAGAAGCGCTCCATGAAGCCGAGCAGAGTCTCCAGGCGCTGCCCGATCGGCCGTGTGTCAAGGTGGCGACGCCCGACGGGGAGCTCGATCGTGACCTCGACACCAAGGGCGCAAAGGTAGAAGCGCTCGCGGCAGGCAACGGCGTGGGTGCGGCGCTGAGCGGCGGCAAGGTGTACGTGTGGGGCAGCAACGAACGTGGCCAGCAGGGGAACGGCAAATTCCCAGCAGGCAAATGGAACCCCAAGACGGGCAAGAGGGAAAGGGAAAAGGGATATCCCGTCGCCGAGGTGCGCGGCATCGGCGCCGCGAAGGCGATCTCGGCGGGCAGCGACGTGATGGTCTTGCTCGAGAGCGAAGTCCCGCCGCCCCCGCCGCTGATCAGAGTGGTGCCGGGGGAACTGTCGCTGAGCCTCTACTGGCAAAAAGCCACGGCGGACGGAGCAGAAAAGCTGGAAGCCGAAGGGCTGCGTTACCGGCGGCGCGAACCGGGCGAATTTCACCCCGTCGAAAACGCCGAAGCAGAAGCGCCGGAAGAAGGAGAAGAACAAACCGGACCGCCGCAGGAGGGCGAAGAACCGCCGGCGATCACGGTCGCCGGCGGCGAACCAGTCGAAGGCGAGCCGGTCGCCGTCGGCGAAAAGCTCGAAGCCCACGCGGGCAAGTGGACCGGGGCGGGCCATCTCCTGTACAAATACCAGTGGCAGCGTTGCAGCGCCGGCTGCGAATCGGAATCGTCGTGGCAGCTCATCAAGGGCGCGCGGAAAGCGCGCTATACGCTCACGCAGGAAGACGTCGGATGCAGCATCCGGTTCCTCGTAACAGTCACGGGCAGGGAAGAACCTGCGATGACGGTCCCGTCCTCCCAGCTCACGGAAATCGTCGAAGGCGCGGGTGAAGCCGAGGAAGCGAAGGAAACGACACACGTCAACTTCTCCAAGGATCGCCCGGAAGAGATCGAGCCGGAAGAAATATTCGCCTACCGGATAGGCTCCACGAGGAACGGGGCCCGGCTGGAAGCGGAGCCCTACGCGGTCATATTCACGACGGACGGTAAGCACACCGAGAGTGACTTGGGCAAAGGCCGCACCCGTCGCATGGTGCTGACGCCGGCAGGGTAGGCACGCGCTCGGGAGCGGATCTCCTGGCGTCACGGGCGGACCGGCGCGCTGAGCGCCGCGCCTTGCGACGCTCACCCGTGAGCAAGCCCCGATCGGGTGATGTCGCGATGAGCTCCAACGGGCGGAGGTTGGGGGCGCCGGCGGCGCGCGCGCCGCGCCTTTGCGCCATTTTGCAGGGATTTAGACCGCCACCCGGGCGGACGACGCGGGTCCCCGTGCTATCCTTCCAAGCACATCCACCTCGCCTCGGCCGTGGACCTCGCGCCCCGGAATCCGGGGCGTTCTCACGTCACCGGAGGGCCATTGGCAACAGGCAACAGCAGCTCTGGAGAGAGCAACGGCGCAGGGCGCATGAGCGACCCGTCGGTCAGGGACGGCGGAGCCAGCTACGACGCGCAGGACATCACCGTCCTCGAGGGCCTCGAAGCCGTCCGCAAGCGTCCGGGCATGTACATCGGCTCGACCGGCGTGCTGGGTCTGCACCATCTCGTCTACGAGGTCGTCGACAACTCCGTCGACGAGGCTCTCGCGGGCTTCTGCACCGAAGTCTCCGTCACGATCCACCCCGACGACTCCGTCACCGTCGTCGACAACGGCCGCGGGATTCCCGTGGCGATCATGGAGAAGGAGGGCAAGCCCGCCGTCGAAGTCGTGCTCACGGTGCTGCACTCGGGCGGCAAGTTCGGGGTCGGCGGTGGCTACAAGGTCTCCGGCGGCCTGCACGGGGTGGGAGTCTCGGTCGTGAACGCGCTCTCCGAGCGCCTCGCCGTGGAGATCCGCCGCGACGGGTACGTCTTCTCGCAGGAATACACCCGCGGCGCCCCTCAGGGACCCCTCGTCAAGGGGGCGAGGCTCGGCAAGGAGGACGAAACCGGCACCTCCGTCACGTTCCTGCCGGACGCCGACGTCTTTGAGACGCTCGAATTCGACTTCCACACGCTCGAGGAGCGACTGCGCGAGACCGCCTTCCTCACCCGCGGCCTGAAGATCTCGATCGTCGACGAGCGCGGCGAGGGCCACTCCGCGCAGTTCCAGTACGAGGGGGGCATCGAGGACTTCGTCGCCTACCTCAACGAGAACAAGGACACGATCCACCGCAAGGTGATCTTCTTCGCCGGCGAGTCCGACGAGGGCGCCGCTGAGGTGGCGATGCAGTGGAACTCCTCCTACCAGGAGTCGATCCACTCGTTCGCCAACAACATCAACACCCGCGAGGGCGGCTCTCACCTCTCCGGCTTTCGCTCCGCGCTCACGCGCACGCTCAACAAGTACGCGCGCGACCACGGCCTGCTCAAGGAGAAAGAGGAGAACCTCTCGGGCGAGGACGTGCGCGAGGGACTCACCGCGGTGGTGTCGGTGAAGCTGCGCGACCCGCAGTTCGAGGGGCAGACGAAGACGAAGCTCGGCAACCCGGGGATGTCAGGCTTCGTCGAGTCGATCGTCAACGGCGGCCTCAGCGAGTTCCTCGAGGAGAACCCCAGCGAGGCCCGCGCCGTGATCATGAAGGCCGTCCAGGCGCAGCGGGCGCGCGAGGCCGCCCGCAAGGCGCGCGACCTCACGCGGCGCAAGTCCGCCCTGGAGAACTCCACGCTCCCCGGCAAGCTCGCCGACTGCTCCGTCAAAGACCCGGCGCTCGCCGAGCTGTTCGTGGTCGAGGGCGACTCCGCCGGCGGCTCGGCCAAGCAGGGCCGCGACCGCGAAACCCAGGCGGTGCTGCCGCTGCGCGGCAAGATCCTCAACGTCGAGAAGTCCCGCATCGACAAGGTGCTGCAGAACGCCGAGATCCAGGCGCTGATCACCGCCATCGGCACGGGTGTGCGCGACGAGTTCAACATCGAGAACGCGCGCTACCACAAGGTGGTGCTGATGAGCGTGGATGCGGATGAGCACGTGCTCGTGCGCGACGGCGATGGCGTGCGGATGACGACGATCGGGGAGTTCGTCGACCCGCTCGTCGAGGGGCGTCCCGTCGAAGGACCACAGGGCCTCGTGCGCTCGGTGTACGGGAAACTTGGGCAGGTCCTGTCGGTTGGGCTGGCAGAGCGCGAACCGCGGTTTGGTGACATCAAGGGGGTCGTGCGCCATCGGGTATCCGAGCCGCTATACGAGATCACCACGCTCTACGGGCGCAACGTGCGCGTCACCGCGAGCCACTCCGTGTATGTCCACGAGGGCGGCGAGTTGCGCAAGAAGCGCGGCGATCAGCTCGCACCGGGGGATGTGCTCGTGGCTCCCCGCCGCGTCCCACTCCCCGACTGCGCGCCCGCACGAATCGATCTCCTACGCGAGCTTCACAAGCACCCCGAGGCCGCCCGGCAGGTGTGGCTGCGTGGGCCGGCGGTCGCCGAGTGGAGCAGGCACCGGATAGTGCTCGAGCATGCCGACGATCCGCAGCTCACCGAGCCGCGCGTTAAGCTGCCTGCGGATGTCCGCAGCGAGCTCGCCGCGCTGCGTCGACGCAACCGCGTCTCACAGCGAGCGCTGTGCCAGGCCGTGGGTATCCGCCAGCCGGTCACCTTCTACGCCTGGGAGAAGGGCACCTCGCGCCCCATCCTCTCCCACTTCGAGGCCTACGCGAACGCGGTCGGCGCCGACTTGGAGTCAGTGCGACAGCGCGTGCACGTCTGCGACAGCGCGCTCGACCGCACCTGGCGCAGGCAATATCGGGCGGCGCGGCGTAACAAGCTGCGCAGAGAGGTGCGCCTGTCGGACCTCGACGAGCGCGACCTCGAGTTCTTCGACGGCCGTGAGGACGTGCAGCTCACGCCCGAGCACTATGCCCACCAGCCGATCGGCCGCTACGTCACAGTTAACGCGCAGTTGATGAGGGTGCTCGGCTTCTTCCTGGCTGAGGGAAGCTGCTCCGAGCGAGGCGGCGTGCGCCTTGCGATCGGCAACGGCAACTCGCGCTATGCCCTGGAGATGTCACGCTCGCTCGAGCAGATCTTCGGGATCACGCCAATTCCCTATCGCGGGAACGGCCCGCTCATCGACCTCGAGGTCGTGCACCGCGTCGCGGCGCTCGCGTTCAAGTATGTATTCGGGTTTGGCGAACGCACGGCGGCGCACAAGCGAGTGCCGGACCTCGCGTTCAATGTGAGCCAACAGCTGCGGGGTGAGTTCTTGCGCGGTTTCTTCCTGGGCGACGGCTCGGCGAGTGGCGGCCGCGCCATTTTCTGCTCCTCGTCGAGGCACGTTGTGGCTGGCCTGAACCACCTGCTCGCTTCGTTCGGGGTGGTGCCATGTATCGCTGAACGAGCACCAGGGCAACAAATAAGGATCAGAGGCCGCGCTTATACGACGACGAACCCAAGCTGGACACTGGTCATAACGGCGCCCGATGACCTGAGCGTGCTGCGCCATCTGTGGCAAGACCATCCGGGAGCATCGACGATCGAGGCCAGGCTTGCGCGCACCAGGAAGCCCAAGCGCCGGGAGCAGGAGTCGATCGGCGGCGGGCTTATCGGGCTGCCAGTGCGTGTGGTAAAAGAGGTTCCCGCGAGCAACGGCTGCGTCTACGACTTCTCGGTGTGGGGCGATGAAAACTTCGTCGCGGGCATGGGCGGACTCGCCAGCGCCAACACCGATGCTGACGTCGACGGCGCTCACATCAGGACGCTTGTGCTCACGCTCCTCTTCCGCGAGATGGAAGAGCTGATCAGGGAGGGATACGTCTACATCGCCAAGCCGCCGCTGTACAAGCTCAAGCAGGGCTCGCGCGAGCGCTACATCGAGAAGGACTCCGAACTGGAGGAGATCCTGCTGTCGGACAAGTGGGAGAAGCTACAGGTCTTCGACCGGCACGGGTCCCAGTTCAAGCTCACGGAGGCACGCTGGCAGCGCTTCAGCCGCTTGCTCAAGCAGTACGAGGGCTGGTCCTCGGCGCTGCGCGCGGCCCACGGCCACGACGTGGTCCAGTTCCTCGAGGAGTCCTCGCTGCTGGGCGAGCAGGCGCTCAGCACCGATGCCGCGATCGCCATACTCGAACGTGCAGGGGTCGACGGCGACACCCATGCGACCGAGCTGCTCGAGGCCGACGCGCTGGAGTTGCGCGTCCGCGCCGTGGAGGCGCAAAGCGGCTTCGCGCGCGTACATCGCATCAAGCGCAGCCTGTTCGATTCGCAGGAGTACCGACAGCTCGCGCGGGTACACGCCCAGCTCGTCGAGCTCGCCGGTTTCCCCGCCTTCGAGGTGCGACTCGGCGAGGCGCAGGAAACGGCGGCCTCGTTCGAGGCGCTGCACGCGGCTGTCATAGCGGTCGCCCAGAAGGGCATAAAGCTCCAGCGCTTCAAGGGGCTCGGCGAGATGAACGCCGAGCAGCTCGGCGAAACGACCATGGCGCCTGCCACCCGCACGCTCGCGCAGGTCACGCTCGAGGACGCCGCCGCCGCCGACCGCATCTTCTCGATGCTGATGGGCGACCAGGTCGAGCCACGGCGTGCGTTCATCGAGGACAACGCCAGGACCGTCGCAAATCTCGATGTGTAGCCGGGAGGTGAGCGATGGCGACCGCTGACGTGATCAGCGGGGGCAACATCGAGCCGCGCGCGCTCGAGGAGGAGATGCGCACGGCATACCTCGACTACGCCATGTCGGTGATAGTCGGGCGCGCGCTGCCCGACGTGCGCGACGGCCTCAAGCCGGTCCACCGTCGCGTGCTCTTCACGATGAGCGAGCTCGGCCTCGGCCCAACCCGCAGCCGCGCCAAGTGCGCCAAGATCGTGGGCGAGGTGATGGGCAGCTATCACCCGCACGGCGACGCGGCTATCTACGACACGCTCGTGCGCATGGCGCAGGACTTCTCCCTGCGCTACCCGCTCGTCGACCCGCAGGGCAACTTCGGCTCGCTCGACGACGACCCGGCGGCTGCCTACCGCTACACGGAGGCACGGCTCGCACGCATCGCCACGGAGATGCTGCGCGACCTCGACATGGACACGGTCGACTTCGTCCCCAACTACGAAGGCTCCCGCCAGGAACCGCTCGTGCTGCCCTCGCGCTTCCCGAACCTGCTCGTCAACGGCTCCTCCGGGATCGCCGTCGGCATGGCCACAAACATTCCCCCGCACAATCTGCGCGAGACGATAGACGCGACGATCGCGTACATCGACGATCCCGACATCGACACCGCCGGCCTCATGCGCCACATCAAGGGGCCGGACTTCCCGACCGGGGGCATCATCCTCGGAGGGGCGGGCATCAGAGAGGCCTATGAGACCGGCCGCGGCCGCGTGCGCGTGCAGGCACGCGCGCACATCGAGCCGCTGAGCCACGGCAAAGAGGCGATCGTCGTGACGGAGCTGCCGTTCATGGTCAAGAAGGGCGGCGACGGCAACCTCGTTACGAAGATCGCGGACCTCGCCAACGAGAAACGCATCCCCGAGATCGCCGACATCATCGACCAGTCGGACAAGCGGGGGATGCGGCTGGTGATCGAGCTCAAGCGCGACGCCATCCCGAGGGTGGTGCTCAACAAGCTCTACAAGCACACGCCGATGCAGAGCACCTTCGGCGTGAACATGGTCGCGCTCGTGGACGGCGTGCCCCGCACGCTCAACCTGCGCGAAACGATCCAGGCGTATGTGAGCCACCAGCGCGAGGTGATCGTGCGTCGCACCAAGCACGAGCTCACCGAGAAGGAAGCTCGCGCGCACATCCTCGAAGGGCTGCTCACCGCGCTCGAGCACCTCGACGAGATCATCGAGCTGATCCGCGGCTCGCGCGACCGCGAAAGCGCCCGCGAGCAGCTGATCGCGCGCTTCGAGCTCAGCGCGATCCAGGCGAGCGCGATCCTCGACCTGCGCCTGTCCCAGCTCACCGCCCTGGAGGCCGACGCGATCAAACAGGAGCACGCCGACGTCACCGAGCGCATAGCAGAGCTGCGCGCGATCCTCGGCGAGGAGACGCGCGTGATGGCGGTGATCAAGGAGGAGCTCGCGGAGATCGCCGAGCGCTTCGGCGACGAGCGCCGCACCGAGATCAGCCACTCCGAGGACGAGATCGACATCGAGGACCTGATCGCCGACCAGCAGATGGTCATCACCATCACCCACTCCGGCTACGTCAAGTCGCTGCCGCTCGCCACCTACCGCCAGCAGCAGCGCGGCGGGCGTGGCGTCACCGGCATGGACATGAAGGACGGCGACTACATCGAGCACCTGTTCGTGTGCTCATCGCACGACTACCTGCTGTTCTTCTCCAACCGCGGCAAGGTCTACCGCTCGAAGGTCTACGAACTGCCCGAGGCTGCGCGCACCGCCAAGGGCCGCGCGCTCGTCAACATCCTGCCGCTGCGCGAGGGCGAGCGCATCCAGGCCGTCGTCTCCACGCGGGACTTCGCCGAGGCCCAGTACCTCGTGTTCGCCACGCAGGGCGGCACCGTCAAGAAGACCGAGCTCGCCGCCTACAACACCCCGATCAAAGCCGACGGCATCATCGCCATCAACATCCGCGACGACGACGAGCTGCTCGCAGTCCGCGCGGTGGACCCCGACGACGAGATCATCATGGTCTCCCGTGCTGGGTTGACCGTCCGTTTCGCCGAGGCCGACGTGCGCTCCATGGGACGCGACACCACCGGGGTCAGGGGCATGGACGTGGGCGCGAACGGCCAGGTGATCGCCATGGACGTCGCCCGCGACGACACGGACCTGCTGGTCGTCACCGAGAACGGCTACGGCAAGCGCACCCAGGTCGCCCAGTACCGCAAGACCAACCGCGGCGCCAAAGGCGTGAAGACGATCGGCCTGACCGAGCAGAAGGGCGCGCTCGCAGGCGCGCTCGTCGTGCGCGAGCACCAGGAGCTGGTGTTCATCAGCGTGGGCGGCATGGTCCAGCGGACCTCCGCCGGCGGCATCTCCCAGCAGGGCCGCTCGGCCACCGGCGTGCGCGTGATGAACCTCAAGGACGACGACGCCGTGAGCGCGGTGGCGCTGGTCGTGGACACCGGCGAGGACCCCGCCCCGGGCGAGTAGGCCACCCGGGGCAGGCGAGCTCGCGCCGGCCCCGGGCCCGTGGTTCGCCACCGGCGTTTTGCTCTGAACAGCCGGCGCCACCCACGGCAAGTGCGCACAGCTTCCTGCGGAGCGCTTTCACCCGTCCAGATTCGCCCCCGCGCGCTCAGACAGAAGCACTAGACGGCCGACACGCTGAGGGTGTCCACCACCCGCAAGCTCACGGCGCTCGCCCGCCGCGCCGTCGTCTGCGCCGTTCTGAGCGCCGGGCTCGTTCCTGCTACGGCAACCGCCGCAGGTCGGTCCGCCGACCCGGGAGCCGGGCCGGCGCGCGCCGCCACGACGCGTTCCGGCTGCGCCAAGGGC
>JASHYF010000034.1 GCA_030043235.1 Solirubrobacteraceae bacterium
GGGTGTCCGCCGATCAACTCGGCTCCTCGCGCAAACCAAGACGCGCTACCTCGAACCACGCGAGCTCGCCTGACGGCCAGTCTGCGCGCGGCTCCCATAGCAGGGCCTCCGCTGCCGTCAAGACCAAGCCGAACAGCACGTCGCGCAGGCGCTCCTCGACGACACGGCCATCGGTCGCCTGAGTCGCGATCGCGACCCACACCTCCTCGCCGGACGCGGTGACATGGAGCCGCACGTCAACCAGGCCAGCCAACGAGATCGCGATGTCTCGGTCGGGATGAGCGGAGGCCTCTGCGAGCGCCGAGCCGATGGTGTCGTTGGCTGCGTCGATGATGCGGGCGTTGCGCTCGAGCGCATCACGTAGCCGGTCGTCCTCATCAGGCAGGAGTCGTCCGGCTCGGTGCAGAGCCGCGAAGACCTCG
The DNA here is from genome assembly GCA_030043235.1 of Solirubrobacteraceae bacterium. Lineage (GTDB taxonomy): Bacteria > Actinomycetota > Thermoleophilia > Solirubrobacterales > Solirubrobacteraceae > Palsa-744. The sequence continues at coordinate 423 of JASHYF010000034.1, forward strand.
TATGCGTCCTCGCCTGAGCCTTGCTCGCGCTGGGCGCTGGCGCAGAGCCAGAACCGCGCCGCGTCGATCTCCAGCCACGTCGCGCCGCGCCAGCGTCCGTGGCGCAGGCGATAGATGAGCGGATGCTCGATCGAGAGGATGCGCTTCTGGCCGCGCGGCGCTGTCGGCGCGAGACGCCGCGCCTCGTCGAGCAGTGGGTGATCGAGCCCGCCGAGATCGACCTCGACCGGCGGCAGGTGCAGGTGCAGATCCTCACGCAGGCAGCGGAGCGTCACCCGCGTTCGTCGCTCCGGGCTGCTCGGCATCGTCGGCGAACGCTACGCGCCGCCTACGACCCCTTCCTGAGCCCAGCCCGGCAGGAGTATCGGCCGCCAAACTGGTTGCTCTCTACGCGCACAGGTCTGGGCACTCGCCGCTATCGCGGCTTCGACGGTTCGCTCGACGGCATTGGAGACGCGAAGGTAGCCGTTCGCGCGCAACCACTCGTCGAGCATCAGGCGCACGATCTGTTCGGGAGCCAGCGAACGCTTGACGCCCCAGAGCTTGCCGGCGCCGTAGCCGGAGGGAGGAATAAATCCGAAGGCGTGTCCGCTCGCACGGTCTGGTTGCGGGCCGACCACGACGATGTCGCGCCATCCACGCTGGCCCGTGTTGCTCGCCGTCGTAGGGGTGACGCCGAGTGCCCAATCGACGCGCGAGTGACGCAGGTGCGACCAGCGCGAATGTCCAAGAAGGCAGCCGTAGTCGTCGCTGCCAACAATGCGGGCGAAGCGGGCGAGCTGCGCGCAAGCATCGACAGCGTGCACCGCCCAAGCGTCGTCCTCGGTCGGCGTCTGCTGCAGCGCCCAAAGCATCTCGAGGACACCGGACCTTGTCACCAGCAGCGATCGAGCATGCGCCCCGGTGTCGTCGTCCTCCGCGAACCGCTGGCTGTCAACTCCAGCGAGATATGGCACGGTCGGAAGGTCGAGCGCCGCCGCGAGTACAGCGGCCCGCTCGACGAGATGATCCGAACTGTCGAGGCGGATTCGCCGGCTCGGCGCGACGGCTGCGTGCAAGAAGGCATGAGTCATCACGCCGCTGTAGGTGCGCAGCGAGCGTTGGCTAAGGGTCGTGTGGTCGGGCTGCGAGCCAGATTGGTGGGAGGTAGGCGCCCCTCGCAGCCGGCGCAGCTCAAGCTGAACGTGAGCCGAGCGCCAACGGTGATCGAGTCGCCGGCGGCGGGCTGAACGGCGGCTAAACCGAAGTTCCCGCGGGCTAAACTGCTTCTGTGCCCCAGGTCAAGTGGCCGCATATGCGCGATGAGGATCGCTGGTTGACCGCTGCGATGGAAGACAGGCTGCGCGCGAGCCGCCAGAGCGCCGAGCAACTGCGCACGCGTGCACAGGAGCTTCGCGCAGAGGCCGATCGCGAGGAGATCAGGGGTATCCGCACCGCCAAGCTCGCGCTCGCTGAATGTTACGAGCAGACGGCGGCCCCTCGCGTGAGCGTGTGAGCAGCACGAGCTCCCTGCCAAGCGCAGGCGGTCGGTCAGCTTGGCAGCGATCTGCCGTTGAAGGACGCCCAGCGCTTCGAGCGCCGGCTCGACCTCTGCGAGGGTGGTCGAGAACCGCTCGAGCGTATCCGCCGCGCGCTGCGGGTCGAGAACCTCCTGTTCTGACCAGTCGGTCGCCAGACGGCGCAGACCGCGGCTGAGTCCTGGCATCTGCTCCAGAATCACCGTGGCGGACTCGGTCAGCAGGCGGCGGCTCTCCGCGTCATCGGCGTGCAGTTCGATGAGCTCGCGATGCGTGTCGGCGATGTACTCGTGGGCCACGGTCGCCGCCGCGAAGATGTCGTCCAGTCGCTGTATCGGGTCGGGAAGGTCGGACATAGAGGGACTTGCTCGCGCGCACTGGCGGTGCCTCAGCCTACGCGAGACCCACCAGCCACCGCCCGCCGTCGACTACGGGCTGGGGGTGCCGTAGAAGGTGCCCAGAGCGTCGAGCGGGAGCAGGGCGCGACGCGGCTGAGCCGATGACCTTGGGCGTTTCGAGCCCACCCTCAGAACGGACACAGCGACGCCTTCGGGAGTTTGTGCGACACCCTCGGACGCCTGCGGCGAGGTCGTCCTTGCGGTTGCGGGTCGATGGTCCATCGGCGGCGGGCCGCGGGACGCGTGCGGTCGCTTGCCGGTTTGCCGGGCCGCTCGGGTTCGCCGGGCCGCTCGGCTTTGCCGGGCCGCTCGGATCCGAGAGGGACGGATGGCTCTCTGTCGAACTTCGCTTTGATGGCCGCGGCGAGTCCGACCCCGCTGCTCTCACACGAGCAGCGTGCGCTCTACCGGCGGTGGCTGGCGTTCGGCTCTCCCGCCGAGTTCCGCGATCCGCGCTTGGGCTACCGGCGGCTGTTCTCCGAGCTGTTGGGGACGTTCATGCTCGTACTGGTTGCCGCCGGAGGAGGCTTGCTGCACGGCAAGGGCGAGGTCAGCCTGGCGGCGGCGGTGGTCGCGCCGGCGTTGATGGTGCTCGCGATAATCCTCTTCATGGGCGCGATCTCCGGGGCGCACCTCAATCCGGTCGTGTCGCTGGCGTTCGCGTTGCGCGGGGACTTCCCCTGGGGGCGGGTGCCGTGGTACGTGCTGGCGCAGCTGCTGGGAGCGAGCATCGCGTGCCTCTTCCTGCTCGGCGTCTTCGGTAACGTCGAGCACCTCGGCGCGACGCTCCCGGGACCGGGATATCGTGCATGGCAGGCGTTGCTGATGGAGATAGCCCTTACCGGAGGACTCGTGAGCGTGATCCTCGGGACGGCGTCGGCCGCCCAGAACGTCGGCACGATCGGCGCGCTTGGTGTTGGCGCGTACATCGCGCTCGCGGGGCTGTGGGCGGCTCCGGTCAGTGGCACCTCCATGAACCCGGCGCGATCGTTCGGACCGGCGCTCGTGTCGGGCGACTGGCACGCGTACTGGGTATACGTCGTGGGGCCGCTGGTCGGGGCGGCGATCGCCGTCGGCTGTGCGTGGATCCTGCGCGGCGCAGGCGGCGACGCGGCCGCGCGGATGGCTGCATCAGGACGACTCGAACGGCCTGTACCGCCAGACGGAGAGGAGATGGCGGGCTAGCGATGCCGAAGGACGCAGCTGACAAGCCCGAGCTGGGGCAGGTGGCGATCAAGTGGGGCAGCGACGTCGCCGAGCACGACTACGCGGCGGCGCACGCGTACCTGTCGCTGAAGCTGACGGAGGCGGCCAGCGAGAAGGCGGTGTCCCACCTGCGCAAGGCTAAGCTGACGACGCGCCGCGCCAACGACATCCTGCGAGCGGCCGGTCTCACCCCCGCGCCGCTGGATGACCCGGGTGTCGTGAAGGACCTGATCAAGGTGATCGAGGGCAAGCCGCTGAGCCCCGTGCTGGTGGTGACTGGCGTGGAGGGGACGGACATCGCGGACGGCTTTCACCGGGTGTCGCTCGTCTACCGCATCGACCCGTACGGTGCGGTCCCGCTCAAGCTCGCCCCCGCCGGCCGGCCGCAGAAGGACGGCTGACCGGCGCAGCGCACGACAAGCGGTCGAAAAGAGCCGTCCAGGTTTGGCGGGCAGGGGGCTCCGCGGGACAGCTACACGGCGTGCTGAGCCGCAGCCGCGAGCGGCGAGTGCCGATCGAGGAACGGCTGCAGCGCGCCCACGAGCTCGCCGGGGCGCTCGTACGGGAACCACAGCTTCGCGCCTGGGATCTCGACCACCTCCTCGGCGCCCGCGATGGGGTCGCGCAGCCAGTACGCCCAGTCGACCTCGAAGAACATGTCGCCGGTGCCCCACGATCAGCGTGGGCGCGCGCAGGTCCTGACCGGGCTCGGCCGGCGGGGCGCCGTGCGCCGGCAGGTCCACGGCCACGCAGCGCCGCTCCCCGCACAGGCGCGCGATCGCCTCGCGCCACAGGAGTTCGCGATCGACGTCAGCAGGTCGAGCTGTGAGACTGTGCGCGCGTCCGCGCTCACACCCGCTGGATGAGCGTCGCGGGGCCGGTGCCGCCGGCGGTGCACATGGTGACGAGGCCGAGCTCGCCGTCGGAGCGCTCGAGCTCGTGCAGCAGCGTGGTGATCAGCCGCGCGCCGGAGGAGCCGAGCGGGTGCCCGAGGGCGAGCGCGCCGCCGTTGACGTTCACGCGCTCGAACGGCGGTTGGAGCTCGCGCTTCCACGCGAGCACGACCGGCGCGAACGCCTCGTTGATCTCGATCAGGTCGACGTCGGCGATGGCGAGGTCGTTGCGCTCGAGGATCATGCGCGTGGCGGGGATCGGGCCGGTGAGCATGATCACGGGGTCGACCCCGGCGGTCACCTGGTCGACGATCCGCGCGCGCGGCGTGAGCCCGAGCTCGCGCGCCTTCTCGGCGCTCGTCAGCAGCACCGCGGCGGCCCCGTCCGAGATCTGCGAGGAGGTCGCCGCGGTGATCCTGCCGCCGGGCTTGAACGCGGGCTTCAGCTTGGCGAGCGTCTCGAGGTTGGTGTCCGGCCGAATGCCCTGGTCGCTCACGTAGGTTGAGCCGTTGACCGCCATCGGCACGATCTCCCGCTCGAAGCGGCCCTCGCCGGTGGCGCGGGCGGCGAGCTGCTGCGAGCGCACGCCGAACTCGTCCAGCTCCGAGCGCGGGATCTCCCAGCGCTCGGCGATCAGCTCCGCGCTGAGGCCCTGGGGGATCAGCGTGTAGCGGTCCGTCAGCTCGCGCGGGAACGGTACGCCGGTCTCCTCCGGGTGGGCGGCGTTCGCTCCCATCGGCACGTGGCCCATGTGCTCCACGCCCGCGCCGATCACCACCTCGTGCACGCCCGCGGC
>JASHYF010000333.1 GCA_030043235.1 Solirubrobacteraceae bacterium
CACTGCCTGGCGCCCGCGCACGCCGCCGCGGCCCATTCGGCGTCCCTTAAGCCACATTCGGCTGCCCTAACGCGAAGGTCGCCTACCCTGTGGGGTGCGAATGAGCACGCACGCGAAGACAGCCGACGCGGCGCCGTCGCTGCTCGCACGGGGGATCCACCGCGCGGGCTTCGCCGACGAGCGCCAGTTCGTCCTGCGCGTGGTGCAGCCGGCGCTCGTCGGCATGATCGACGGCACCGTCTCCTCGCTCGCGCCCATCTTCGCTGCGGCCATCGCCTCCAACTCGCACACCGCGCTGCTCGTCGGCTTCTCCACCGCGCTCGGCGCCGGCGTCAGCATGGGCTGGTCGGAGGCGCTGTCGGACACCGGCGAGCACACCGGGCGCGGCTCCGCCGTGGTGCGCGGCGCGATCACCGGCGGCATGACCACGCTCGGCGGCATCTTCCACACGCTGCCCTTCCTCATTTCCAACGTGCACAAAGCGCTGCTCGTGGCGGGCTGCGTGGTCGCGTTCGAGCTGCTCGCCATCGCCTGGGTCAGGAAACGCTTCCTCGACGTCTCGCTGGGCTCGTCGCTGATGGTTGTGACGGTGGCAGGCGTCATCGTCGTGGGCATCGGCGTGGGCCTGGGCGCCTCCTGACGCGTTGCGCGGCATGAGCCGCTCGCAAACCCGCTGGTACACTGGCTTTTTGGCCTTAGAGGACGACGCAGCGGCCGGCCGACCAGCCGGATCCCTGTCCCGATACGTGGGTGGCGCGGCCGGCGGCCCCTCTTCCCCAACCGAACACACGAAAGGAGGTCGAGGATGCGCGCTGTGGACGCGTTGATGGAATGCCTGAAGGCGGAGGGCGTGGACGTCGTCTTCGGCCTGCCAGGCGGCGCCAACCTGCCCACCTACGACGCGTTCGTGAACGGCGGCATCCGCCACATCCTCGTGCGCCAGGAGGCCGGCGGCGGGCACGCGGCGGAGGGTTACGCGCGCGCGACCGGCAAGGTCGGCGTGATGTTCGCCACCAGCGGTCCCGGCGCCACCAACCTCGTCACGCCGATCTGCGACGCGATGATGGACTCCACCCCCACGGTGTTCGTCACCGGCCAGGTGCGCACCGAGCTGCTCGGCACCGACGGCTTCCAGGAGGCCGACACGATCGGCATCACCATGCCGGTCGTCAAGCACTCGTTCATGATCCAGCACCCCACGGAGATCCCGCGCGCGATCCACGAGGCCTTTCACATCGCGCGCACGGGGCGCCCCGGCCCCGTGCTCGTCGACATCCCCCAGGACCTGTCGCGGGCGGAGATCGACTACGAGCCGGTCACCGACGTGCGCCTGCCCGGCTACCAGCCGAAGGTCGAGGGCAACCAGAAGCAGATCCGCCAGGCCGCCAAGGCGCTCGCCGCCGCGCAGCGCCCCGTGATCTACGCGGGCGGCGGCGTCGTCAACGCAAACGCCGCCCACGAGCTCACCGAGTTCGCCACCTCCGATCGCTTCCCCGTCACCTGCACGCTCATGGGGCTCGGCGCGTTCCCCGCCCGCATCGCGGACCGCGCGGGCGGGGCCGGGAAGGCACATCCCCAGTGGCTCGGCATGCTCGGCATGCACGGCACGCGCGCCGCCAACTACGCGATGGACGAGGCCGACCTCATCTGCGCGGTCGGCGCGCGCTTCGACGACCGCATCACCGGCAAGCTCTCCGAGTTCGCGCCGCGCGCCAAGTTCATCCACATCGACGTCGACCCCGCGGAGATCTCCAAGAACGTGCCCGCGCACATCCCCATCGTCGGCGACGCCAAGAACGTGCTCGCCAAGCTCGTCATCGAGTACCGCGCGATCGGCGCCGACCCCGCGCGCCTGGACGCGTGGTGGAGCAGGATCGAAGGCTGGAAAGCCAAGTACCCGCTCACCTACGAGGAAAGCGCCGACGCGGAGATCAAACCGCAGTACATGGTCAAGGCGCTCTACGAGGCAACCGGCGGCGAGGCGATCGTCGTCAGCGACGTCGGCCAGCACCAGATGTGGGCGGCGCAGTACTACGACTTCCCCGCGCCGCGGCGCTGGATCAACTCGGGCGGCCTCGGCACGATGGGCTTCGGCCTGCCCGCCGCGATGGGCGCGGCGGTCGGCTGCCCCGACAAGCTCGTGTGCGGCCTCGTCGGCGACGGCTCCGTGCAGATGAACGCGCAGGAGCTCGCCACCTGCGCGCAGAACCACATCCCCGTGAAGATCTTCATCATGAACAACGGCTACCTCGGCATGGTGCGCCAGTGGCAGGAGCTGTTCTGGGACGGCAAATACAGCCACGTCGACATGGGCCAGTTCCCCGACTTCGTCAAGCTCGCCGAGGCCTACGGCGTGACCGGCATGCGCTTCGCCGACAGGCACACGCTCGTCGAGGACATGAAGCGCGCGATCGCCACCGACGGGCCCGTGCTCGTGGACGTGCGCGTCACGCGCGAGGAGAACACCTACCCGATGATCCCCGCCGGCTCCGCCGCCCGCGAAATGGTGGGATGAAGGGGGCCACGGCGATGGGAGAACCCGGGACGAAGGCGCCGCTCTCGCTCGAGGAGCTCGAAGCGTCGACCAACCTGCGCACGGGGCGCAAGCACGTGCTGTCGATCCTCGTGGAAAACAAGTCCGGCGTGCTCACGCGCATCGCCGGGCTGTTCGCCAGGCGCGGCTTCAACATCGACACGCTCACCGTCGGCCCGACGGAGGACACGCAGATCTCGCGCGTGACGCTCACCGTGGACGGCGCGCTGCACCCGATCGACCAGGTCACAAAGCAGCTGCACAAGCTCGTCAACGTGCTCAAGATCCGCGACCTCGAGCCGGGTGACACGGTCGCGCGGGAGCTCGCGCTGTTCAAGGTCTCAGCCGACGGCGCCCAGCGCGGCGAGCTGATGCAGATCGCGGAGATCTTCCGCGGCAAGGTCGTCGACGTGACCAAGCGCGCGATCATCATCGAGGTGACGGGCACGACCGAGAAGATCGAGGCGTTCGAGACGATGGTCCGTCCGTTCGGCCTGATCGAGATGATGCGCACGGGGGAGATAGCCATCTCACGCGGGCGCAGCGAGACGTGACGCCGCGCGGCGGCGTGCGTTCGACCTCTGCCCCTCACGTCGTCGCCGGCGCAGTCGAGACCCCGTTCGCGCTGCGCGAGCAGGACCGCGAACGACTGGGCGCGCGCCTCGCGCTGGCGGTCAGGCGCGCCCGGCGCTCCGGCGGCGAGGTGCTCGCGACGATCTCGCTGGCGCTCGATCCGCGCGTCGATCCCTCGGCGGTGGTGTGCGCCTCGCGACGGGCGGGCGAGCAGTGGTTCGTGTTCGAGCAGCCCGAGCGCGGGCGGGCGGCGCTGGCTACGCTTGGCGAAGCCACCAGCCTGCACGCGTCCGGCGCCGAGCGCTTCGCCGCCGTGTCCGACCGCTGGCGCGCGCTGGCCGCGGCCGCGGT
>JASHYF010000334.1 GCA_030043235.1 Solirubrobacteraceae bacterium
GCCGCATACGCCGAGGACGTGCGCGCGCGCCGCTACCCGGGACCGGAGCACACCTACTCGATCGACGCGGGCGAGCTGGCCGAGCTGCACGCGCTGCTGGCGCACTAGCGGCCGCGGCCTCAACCGGTGATCGCGTCTAGCAGCACCGCCGTTGACTCGAGAGCGGAACCACCGCCTGCGGACGGGCGCCGGATGACGTCCGGCGACGCTCCGCACGTCGGTTACGATCTGACGATGCCAACTGCCCTGCGTCCGGCCGGCAGCGGCTCTGCGATGCTGTTGATCCACGGCTTCTCGGCGAGCTGGGGGATCTGGAAGCCGCTGCTGCCCGCTCTCGAGCAACATCACGAGGTGCTGGCCGCGAGGTTGCTCGGGCACTCCGGTGGCCCTGAGTACCTCGCCGGCTCGCCCGCGACGGCCGATGCGATGGTCGATGCGCTCGAGCGCGACATGGACTCAGCCGGCTTCGCGCGGGCTCACCTCGTCGGCAACTCGCTCGGCGGCTGGCTCGCGCTCGAGCTCGCCGCGCGCGGCCGTGCGCTCTCGACGACCGCCCTGTCACCCGCCGGCGGGTGGAACCATGGAGGGCCGGAGACCAAGCGGCTCGCGCGCTTGTTCCGTCAGAACCATCGCCTGCTCGAGCTCCTCGGCCCCAGCGGGGTTCAGATGATGCGCCGCCGGCGCTTCCGCGCACTTGCGCTGCGGGACGTCGCTGTGCGCCCGGCCGAGTTGCCCGCGAGCCTGGCCGTCGAGCTGGCCGAGGCCGCCGCCGCGTGCGCGATCTACCTGCCGTTGGTCGAGCAGCTGACCTCGACAGGGTTCGGAGAGCTGGCGGCGATCAACTCGCCCGTGCAGATCGCGTGGGGCACGGAGGACCGCATCCTGCGCTGGCCCGGCTACGCCGAGCGCTTCCGCCGCATGACGCCCCAGGCGCGGTGGGTCCAGCTCCAGGGCCTGGGACACTGCCCGATGCTCGACGACGCGGCGCTCACAACGAAAACGATCCTCGAGCTCAGCCAACGAGTCGACGCGGCCGGCGGCAACGGCGCCCAGCAGCCCGCGGCGGTCGCGGCGCCCTCCCGCTGAGCCCCCGCCGCTCCAATCGCCTGCGGGAGCCGGGCCCATCGTCGACCACGCAGCGTGTTGCTCAGGTCGCGTACGAGAGTGGCAGATCATGACCTGCTTCGACCACGCAGCGTGTCGCTCAGGTCGCGTACGAGGGTGGCGGATCATGACCTGCTTGACATGTGACCAAAAGGTCACGTATAATGCGGAGCGTGGAGGACGACGACGGCGTTTTCAAGGCGCTCGCGGACCCGACGCGGCGGCATCTGCTCGACCGGCTATTCGAGCGTGACGGCCGCACGCTCACCGAGCTCGAATCAGAGGTGGAGATGACGCGTTTCGGGGTCATGAAGCATCTACGGGTGCTCGAGGAGGCCGGGCTGGTCGTCACCCGGCGGTCAGGACGGGAGAAGCACCACTACTTGAACCCGGTGCCCATCCGGTTGATCCACGACCGCTGGATCGACAAGTACACCGAGCTGCGCGTGTCCACGCTCGCGGAGCTCAAGTTCCGATTGGAGAAGACGGGATGACGACCACGACGGCACCGGCAACGCAGCTCTACCAGTTGTTCATCAAGGCGACCCCAGAGCAGATCTGGGAGGCGATCACCAGCCCCGAGTTCACGACGAAGTACTTCCACGGCTCCTACGTCGACTCGACCTTCGAGCCCGGAGCCCCGTACAACGGCTACTCGACCGACCGCTCCCAGCGCTGGGTCGAAGGCGAGGTACTCGAGGCCGATCCACCCCGGCGCCTGCAGCACACCTGGCGCTCGCTGTATGACCCGCAAGCGGCCGCCGAGCCGCACAGCCGCGTCACTTGGGAAATCGAACCCCAACAGGACGGCACCTGTCTGCTGACGGTGGTGCACGACCAGCTCGAGGACTCGCCAAAGACCGCCGAGAGCGTGTCCGGGACCGGCTGGATGACCGTTCTCAGCGGGCTAAAGACGCTGCTCGAGACCGGACAGCCGCTCGCCGGATGAAAGCAACCCGCACGGCGCAATGTGACCACGAGGAGACCGCCGCATGACCACCCACGCCATCGCCAGTCGCGAGCAATGGCTCGCCGCCCGCCTCGAGCTGCTCGAGGCCGAGAAAGAGCTGACCCGCCACAGCGACGAGGTGGCCCGCCAGCGCCAGCAGCTGCCCTGGGTCCCCATCGAGCAGGATTATCGCTTCGAGACCGAAGCCGGCACCGCGTCGCTGGCCGATCTCTTCGGCGGGCGCTCGCAGCTCCTCGTCTATCACTTCATGTTCGGACCCCAGTACACCGGCGGCTGCCCGTCGTGCTCGGCGATAGCCGATGGCTTCAACGGGTTCGTCGTGCATCTCGCTAACCACGACGTCACGCTCTGCGCGGTGTCACGGGCTCCGATCGCCGCGCTGCAGGCCTACAAGCGTCGCATGGGCTGGACGTTCCCGTGGGCCTCGTCCCTGGACAGCGACTTCAACTTCGACTTCAACACTTCGTTCACCGAGGACCAGCAGCGCTCCGGGACCATCGACTACAACTACCGCCCGAGAGACACGACGTGGCTACGCAAGCCCGGCGAAGAGAGCGGCGCTGCGGTGCACGCCGCAATGACGGGCACCGACGTCGCCACGTACCTCCGCGAGCATCCCGGCATGAGCGCCTTCGCTCTCGAGGACGGAGTCGTCTACCAGACCTACTCGACCTACGCGCGCGGTCTGGACGCGTTGTGGGGCATGTACCAGTGGCTCGATCGGGCGCCGCTGGGGCGCAACGAGACCGGCCCCTGGTGGCGCCGGCACGACGAATACCGGTAGAGCGCCTCAGGCGAACCGGCCGGGCTCGCCAAGCGGCTCGCCCCAGTGCTCCAGGAAAGCGAACTCCGACACGGGGCGCCGCGCAAGGCGCTTGGGCCATGGCCCGGCCCGGTATCCGACGCCGATGTGCGCGGCCAGCGCGATCTCCTCCGGGATGCCGAGCAGAGACTTCACCTCGGCCTCGGCGGGCACCAGCAGCGTCGTCATCGCCGCCGCAAGCCCCTCGGCGCGCAGGCCCAGCAACAGGTTCTGCACGAACGGGTAGATGGAGGCGCCGCCGACGATGCTCTGGCGCGGCAGCCCCGCGTCCGTGACCGCCAGGTCGGGCAGGCGCACGCCCACCACCAGGTGCACCGGCACCTCGTGCAGACGCTCCGCGTAATCGTTCGCGCCCTGCACCCTGCGGACGACCGCCCGATCGAAGGACGTTGGATCGGCCAGCACCGTGGCCCCGCCGGTGTGCTCCATGTACGCGCGCCAGCCCGGGAGGTACAGATCGCGCAGCGCCGCACGCCGCTCGGGATCCTGCACGACCACCACCCGCCAGCCCTGGCGGTTGCCGCCGCTGGGCGCGAAGCGCGCGGCATCGAACACGCGGAGGAGCACCTCCTGGGGCACGGGGTCAGGCTTGAAGTGCCGCGTGGTGGGCGCGCAGCGCATCGCCTCGAAGAGATCCACGGACGAGAGGCTATAGCTGACGGGCTGACGGGCCGAGGCGAGGCTACCGTCCGTGCATGAACGTTCGGCCGTGGCCTCCACTGCTCGATGAGGATCGTTGGCTTGCTGAGCTGATGGACCGCCTGCTGCAGGAAAGCAGTATGAGCATCGATGAGCTGCGTGCCCGAGGGTGCGCTCGGCTGCTGCCGGATCGAGTAGCTGTTGTTCTTCCCAGTCGCGCTCGAGTAGGCGAAGCGGGTATACGAGCGCTGGCAGCTGACGAACCGTCAGCGCTGCTGACTCTTGAACCAACCCGAGAGTGCGATCGTCGGCCGCACCGAGCTCCACCAGTTTGCGGTGCAAACCGAAGACAATCTCATGGGCAAGCGTGGCTCCCGCGACCAGGCCATCGAGTCGCGTGAGAGGCGCGGGTCGAGGTGTCACAAGGTTCGGTGCTCAATCCGACGCAGCACCCGCGCCGGGGCGCCGGCGGCGATCGAGAACGGCTCGATGTCGTGCGTCACCACGCTGTTCGCCCCGATCACGCAGCGCTCGCCCACCGTCACCCCGCTCGTCACCGCCACGTTCGCCCCGAGCCAGCAGTTCTCGCCGATGCGCGTGGGTCCCTTGCTCTCGAAGCCCTGCCACGTGATCGGCTTCTCGGGGTCCTCGTAGCGGTGGCTTGCGTCTGAGACGAAGCAGCCGTTGGCGAGCATGCAGTGATCGCCGATCTCCACCAGCTCCTGCGCGGCCACCATCACGCCTTTGTTCAGGAACGTGCCCGCGCCGATGCGCACGCGCGCGGCGCCGGGCGCGGTGATCCACACGCCCGGCTCGAGCAGCACGTGCGGGCCGATCTCCAGGCGACCCTCGCGCAGCGCCTCCAGCACGTTGCCCTCCAGCGGCCAGCGCGCGAACGCTTCGCGGCGCATCAGCTCCCAGTGGATGCGCGCGCGGTTCCACGGCAGGGAGTTGCGCTCGTACCAGCGCCACTTCTGCGCCCACAGGCGCCCCTCCCGCGCGAGCTCGCTCAGGCGGCGACCTTCGCGCGGCGTTTGCGGGGCGGGGTTTTCGACGCGCGCGTGACGGTCGGCGTGAGGATCCCCGCGAGGAACGCGCCCGTGTGCGAGGCCGGCTCCGCCGCCACCTCCTCGGGGGTGCCCGCCGCGATCACCATGCCGCCCTCCTCCCCGCCCTCCGGGCCCATGTCGAGGATGCGGTCGGCGCACTTGATCACGTCGAGGTTGTGCTCGATCACCACCACGCTGTTGCCCGCGTCCACCAGCCGCCGCAGCACGTCGAGCAGGCGCTGTACGTCGGCGAAGTGCAGGCCGGTGGTGGGCTCGTCGAGGATGTAGAGCGTCCTGCCCGTCGCCACCTTCGAGAGCTCCGTCGCGAGCTTCACGCGCTGCGCCTCGCCGCCGGACAGCGTCGTCGCGGGCTGGCCGAGGCGGATGTAGCCGAGGCCGACCGCGTCGAGCGTCTCCAGGCGCCGGCGCACCTTGGGGATGTGCTGGAAGAAGTGCAGCGCCTCCTCGACCGGCATCTCCAGCACCTCCGCGATGTTCCTGCCTTTGAAGCGCACCTCCAGCGTCTCGCGGTTGTAGCGGCGGCCGTGGCACTGTTCGCACGGCACGTACACGTCGGGCAGGAAGTGCATCTCGATCTTGATCTGCCCGTCGCCCCGGCACACCTCGCAGCGCCCGCCCTTCACGTTGAAGGAGAAGCGTCCCGGTTTGTAGCCGCGCGCGCGCGCCTCCTGGGTCTTCGCGAACAGGTCGCGGATCACGTCGAACAGTCCCGTGTACGTAGCCGGGTTCGAGCGCGGCGTGCGCCCGATCGGCGACTGGTCCACGGCGATGATCTTGTCCAGCTGCTCGAGGCCGTGGATCTGACGGTGCGCGCCCGGGCGCCGGCGCGCGCGGTGCAGGCGGTTGGCCACCGCCTTGTACAGCACGTCGTTCACGAGCGTCGACTTGCCCGAGCCGGAGACGCCCGTCACGCACGTGAGCGCCCCCAGCGGGAAGTGCACGTCGATGTCGCGCAGGTTGTGCTCGTTCGCGCCCACGATTTCCAGGTAGCCGCTCGGGATCCGCCGCCGCGCCGGCACCGCGATCGCGCACGCGCCCGACAGGAACTGCCCGGTCAGCGACTCCCCCACCCCTTCCACCTGCGCGGCCGTGCCCTGCGCGACGATCCGCCCGCCGTGCTCGCCCGCGCCCGGTCCCAGGTCCACGAGGTGGTCGGCCGCGCGCATCGTCTGCTCGTCGTGCTCCACCACGATCACCGTGTTGCCGAGGTCGCGCAACCGCTCGAGCGTGGCGATCAGCTTCGCGTTGTCGCGCTGGTGAAGCCCGATCGACGGCTCGTCGAGGATGTACAGCACGCCCACCAGCGAGGAGCCGATCTGCGTGGCCAGGCG